>CAMEUL010000037.1 GCA_945938205.1 uncultured Traorella sp.
GACCGAACCAAACTATCAGTTATTGAAATCGAAGTTGAAACCTTATGCGAAACTACGAAACAGTAAAGAGACTAGGACCATGAGTAAACAAGAACGGAGTAAAGTGGAAGTCAGCATAAGGATAGCGAAGAAATGGAGGTAACGAATATGAAAACTGATAACAGATTATTGGAAGAAATGCTGAGTGCAGAAAACCTGAACAAAGCATATCTTCAAGTCGTGAGAAACAAAGGTGCCGAGGGAGTAGACGGTATGAAATACACTGAACTCAAAGACTACCTAAGGGAACACGGCGAAGAAATCAAAGAACAGATACGAAACAAGAAGTATCAACCACAACCAGTGAAAAGAGTCGAGATACCAAAGGAAGATGGAAGTAAGAGAAATCTAGGAGTACCCACGGTACTAGACAGATTTATCCAACAAGCCATCGTACAGGTACTAACACCCATCTATGAACCCCTATTCAGTGAAAACAGTTATGGATTTCGACCTAATAGGTGTTGTGAAATGGTGATATTAAAAGCGTTGGAATTTATGAATGATGGATATCAATGGGTAGTGGATATCGACTTAGAGAAATTCTTTGACAATGTGAACCATGACAAATTAATTACGCTCGTCATGAGAAATGTGAAGAGCGGGGAAATCGTATCTCTGATTAGGAAGTTTCTAGTAAGTGGAATCATGATAGATAATGAATATAAAGAGTCTGTCATAGGAACGCCACAAGGAGAAAACCTATCTCCACTACTGAGTAACATTGTGCTCAATGAACTCGACCATTTTACAAGATACGCAGATGACTGCATTATCTTGGTAGGAAGTTCGAAAGCAGCAGATAGAGTCATGGAGAACGTATCCAAATTCATAGAAAAGAAGTTAGGACTCAAGGTCAATATGACAAAGAGCAAGGTATCGAAACCTAATGAAATCAAATACTTAGGATTTGGTTTTTTCAAGGACAGAAATGACGGACTGTGGAAAGCAAAACCCCATGAGAAATCAGTTCAGAAACTTAAACTGAAACTGAAACAACTTACCAAAAGGAATTGGTCAGTGGATATGGATTATCGACTAATGAAGATAAAACAACTTATCGTAGGCTGGGTAAATTATTTTCGTATCGGATACTTTAGGTCAAAAGCAAAAGAAATCGATGGAAACATAAGATTTCGATTAAGAATGTGCATATGGAAACAGTGGAAGAAACCGCTGACGAAGTATAAAGCATTAAAGAAACTAGGTATGGCTGAGTGGAAATGTAAGACATGGGCGAACACAAGAAAAAGTTATGCTCGCTGTGCAAGAACGTTTCTACAAGTAGCCATACCCAACGAGTTATTAAAGAAAAGAGGTCTAGTTTCACTACTAGACCAATATCAGTTAAAGCATATTTAGTATAGATTGGAACCGCCGTGTGCGGACCCGCATGCACGGTGGTGTGAGAGGACGATAATTGGAATAATCAATTATCTCCTATTCGATTCTTGAATATATTTTTCGCATTCTCTGATCACACCATCTTCATGATTGGTGAATTCAGAAATGATCTTGGCTTTTGACAGCGCCCGTTTGGTACCGTTTTTCATGGTAATGCCAATACCTGCGCTCAATAAAAGGGGTTCATCATTGCCACTGTCACCAAAAGCAATTACTTCCTGTAAAGTAAACCCATTGTTTTGGGCGATAGTTTCTACAGCATGTTTTTTGCTGACAGATGAATGCGTGATTTCAAGAGACATAGGATTGACCGGATAATATCCAAAATAATGAGGATATTTTTGGTGAAGACGCAAGATCCATTGGTTCTGATTTTTGGGGGTTCCTATGACACAGATCTTGACTATACCTTTTTGAATAAAAGGTTTCAGATCTTTTTCAAAAACCGATTCTCGTAAAAGATGGGAGGCATAACTGATTTGTTTTACTTGTGCCTTATCCAAAACATTCAACAGATGACTGATGGTTTTGACACCTGCTTTTTCAACTGTATTGGTGGATAAATGATAGATGCCATCAATGCTGATGTACTGCATCAGATGACATTCATTGGCCAAATCAATACAATCTTTTACAATTTCGGGGGGAATGGTATCAAAAGTAAAAAGGGCATGATTTTTCATGTCATGAATTTCATAGCCGTTTCCACAAACGACATAACCGCCAAATTCTTCAAGTCGTAGTTGTTTCGCAAAGCGTTCCACTTCCTTATAATAGCGCCCGCTTGCCAATGTGACACGAATACCTTTCTTCTGATATTCAATCAGTTTCTGGATTGAATGATCGGATACAACTTTATGGTTGTTTAAAAGGGTACCATCTAAATCACATACAATCATTTTAATGTTATTTGCCATGCTTTTTCCTTCTCTTTTTAATTCTGACGGGCTTGATGGTTTCAATAGGTTCGTCATGTTCTCTTTCGTGGATCAGATCCTCTTCCGGTATTTCTTCTTTCACTTTAGGTAAAGAATCTGGATGTGGAACAGGATTGGATGATAAAAGAGGAAATCCGTCCGGACCTAATAAAGGTGTACAGGAACAGCCACTGCCTTCCTGATGTAGAAGATATTGAACATTCGTCATTGTATCAACAAGTACTTTGTCTACTGCATGCATATCATCTTGATAAATTTCAGTGATAATGAACCGTTTCTCTTTTTTCATAACTTTCTCCATTTCTGTTCTTATTTTACATGATTCTTTTTATGAATGATAGTGCTTTTCTAAATGTTTTTTATACATAAAAATTATTGAGTTATAATTTATTTCGTGAATTTGGATAAAATATGATATGATGATACTATGAATCTTGCTTATTGTTACATTGAAAACAACTCAAGTGCTTTAGATCAGACATATACCTATTCATTTGATGAAGAAAAAGTCTGCGCAGGGAAACGTGTCCTGGTGGATTTCAATCATCGTGAATGCATGGCTTATGTGGATCATGTGGAAATAAACAGCACTCAAACCTTTCCTTATGCAATAAAAAAAATCCTGCGGGTTCTTGATGCCGAACCTGTTTTGAATGAAGAGATGAGAGAACTTGGGAAATGGATGAGCCATTCCACTGTTTCCCCCATTATCAGTGCCTATCAGGCTATGCTTCCGGCACAATTGAAGCCGAAGTCAACAAAAGTACAGATCCAGATGGAAAAATGGGTCAAACCATTGGAAGATCATACAATAACGCTCAAACAGAAACAATTGTATGATATTTTGAAAAAAAGAGGAGAAATGAAACGAAGTGAATGGCTGAAACATTCACTTGCCCGTAAGTTGGAATCCTTAGGCTGTGTAGAGATTTATGAAAAAGAAAAACGCAGTGAAGAAAAAATAATAGAAAAAGAAACAAACATTTTTGAACTAACGGATGAACAAAAAAATGCAGTTGAGAAAATTCTTCATAGTGAAAAAGATGTTGTGTGTCTGAAAGGTGTGACTGGTAGTGGGAAAACAGAAGTGTTCCTTCATTGTGCTCAGCAGGTATTGAAGCAGGGAAAACAGGTTCTGTTTCTGGTACCGGAAATTTCACTGACACCTATGATGGTGAAACGTGTGAAACAGCGCTTTGGGAGTGATGTAGCCATTTATCATTCAGCACTCAACAGTCAGCAGAAATATGAACAGTTTCAAAGTATCAAGAATCATGAGAAAAAGATCGTTGTAGGGACGCGCAGTGCTGTATTCATGCCTTTTGATCGTTTAGGACTGATTATTATTGATGAAGAGCATGATGCCAGTTACAAACAGGCAAGTGGCTGCCGCTATCATGCACGAGATGTTGCCATACAACGTGGAAAATATCATCATGCGCGTGTCGTTTTAGCCAGTGCAACCCCTTCATTGGATACCTATGCAAGAGCTGTCAAGAATGTATATGATCTAGTGGAAATCAAAAACCGTATTAATCAGAATATGCCGGATGTGAAATTGATCAACATGAATGAAGTCATACGAAAAAAGCAGTCTTATATCCTTTCAGATACATTGATTCATGCAATGAGAGAAACACTTGAGGCTCATGAACAGATCTTGTTGCTTTTGAACCGAAGAGGTTATCAGCCGGTCTTAAAGTGTGTCACTTGCCGAAGTGTTGTGATGTGCCCGCATTGTGACCGTCCGCTTGTTTATCATAAGCAGAGTGAAACACTGAATTGCCATTTGTGTGGATATTCCATGAAAAAAATATCCACATGTCCTCAATGTGGCGGCAATTTGAATGGATATGGTTATGGAACGCAGAAACTGGCAGAAAAGGTGCAGGAAGTCTTCCCTGAAGCACGTATCGTACGTATGGATGCTGATACAACTACCCGAAAGGATGCACATCAGAAACTCTTGGAAAGCTTTGAACAGCATCAGGGAGATATTCTTTTGGGAACTCAGATGATTGCGAAAGGATTGGATTTTGAAAATGTTACACTGGTGGGCATACTAGAAGGTGACGCCCCATTAGAGAGAAGTGACTACCGCAGCAGTGAACTGGCCTTTGATCTTCTGACTCAGGCTAGCGGAAGAAGCGGAAGAGGAAGAAAAAAAGGGAGAGTTTTGATCCAGGTGTATGATGAATATCATTATGCTATTGATTGTGCCTTGCATCAGGACTATGATCGTTTTTTTCAAAATGAAATGAAATATCGTCATCTTGCACAATATCCACCTTATACTTATTTATGTTCATTAATTTATGTGAGCCGCAATAAAGAAGAAGCCAGTCATATAGCTGAAACGGCACTAGAGGAACTCAAAGAAAAGAATTTCAAGGTGTTGGGTGTCAGTGAATTGTTGAAAATTCAGGATGAAATGCGATATCGCATCATAGTAAAAAGCAAAAATTTGAAAGAACTAGAAGACAGTATTTACCAACTGTATCAGAAGCATCGCATGTCAAAAAGCAAAGTAAAACTGCAGATTGATATGAATCCGATGTTTCTAGATGAATAGGAGATTTATGGAAGCAAGAGAAAAAGCACATCAGCTATTATGTGACATTATGATTGGAAACAAATATTCCAATCTTTTGCTGCGCAAAGAACTGGATGATTATGATGAAAGAGATCGGGCATTGATTACGCGAATCGTATATGGAACAATGCAGAATTATCGTTTGGTTCGTTATCAGTGGGAGCATTATGTTGAAAAGAAAATATCTGAAGACATGGCAATTCTCATGGATATGAGTTTGTATCAGCTGATGTTTCTGGATATTCCAAGTTATGCACTGGTAAATGAAAGTGTTACGATCGCCTCACATTATCATCATGGAAAATATAAAAATCTGATCAATGCTTTACTGAGAAGATATTTACGGGAAGGAAGAAGAGATCTTCCTAAAGAACCTTTAGAAGCTTTAGGCATTGAAACATCTCATCCTTACTGGCTGATAGCTATGTGGAACAAACAGTATGGTTTTGAAACAACCCAAAAAATTTGTTTGGAAAATCAGAAGATTCCTTCTCAGGCATGTCGCGTGAATACGTTAAAAACCACACGTGAACATATTATTGAAAAGAATGATCATTTTGTGAAAGGATTGCTTTCTGAGGATGCATTGATCTATGATAAAGGAAATATTGCACAAACTCTTGAATATAAGGAAGGTCTTGTAACCATTCAGGATGAATCGAGTCAAAAGGTAGCATTGTTTCTGGATCCTAAACCACATGAAAGAATTCTTGATGTGTGTGCAGCCCCCGGAACCAAGACCACGCATATGGCACAACTGATGCAAGACAGTGGTGAAATAATTGCCTGTGATCTTCATCCTCATCGTGTTGAATTGATCGATCATGCAGTCAGAAGAATGAATTTATCTTCAATACATTCTTTGTGTCTGGACGCTTTAGATGCATCTCAAACATTTGAACCTGAGAGCTTTGATCGTATTCTTGTGGATGCACCTTGCAGCGGATATGGCGTATTAAAGAGAAAAAATGATATTAAAGTTCATATGCAAAGTAATGATATGGATGAAATCATACCATTGCAGGCTCAAATACTTGACAGTGTCAGTTGCCTTCTAAAAAAGGAGGGTATTCTTGTTTATTCAACATGTACGCTCAACAAAAAAGAGAATGAAAAGCAGATCGAAGCCTTTTTAAAAAGGCATCCGGAATTCTGTTGTCTTGAAAGTATCACAATTTTTCCGTTTGAATATAACAGTGATGGCTTCTTTATGGCAAAACTAAAAAAAGGAGGATCCTTATGATCATAACATCAGTGCAGAATACTAAAGTGAAAACATGGTGCAAACTGCATGAAAAAAAGCATCGTGAAAATCAGCAAAAGTTTCTTGTGGAAAATGAACACCTGATCCAGGAAGCCTTTCAAGCCGGCCTGCTGGAAGAACTTATCTTGCTGGAGGGGTTTGATCTGAACTTGAATTTCGATAAAGAAAGAATCATTGTCAATGAACATGTCATGACTGCCCTGCACCCCAATACATACATGCAAAAATGTCTGGGCGTGGTCAGAATGCCGAAGGTGCAAGCCAACCTTGGAAATAAGATCTTGCTTTGTGATGATGTTCAGGATCCCGGCAATCTGGGAACGATGATCCGCAGTGCCTATAGTTTTGGATTTGACAGTTTTATTACTTCCAGAGGAAGTGCTGATCTTTACAATGAAAAAGTTATCCGTTCCACACAGGGAGCACTGTTTCATATGAATGTGATACGAGGCAATCTGATGGATTTTATTCATAAATTCAAACAGTCCGGTTACAAGATTTATGGTACAGCACTTGAAAATGGAAAAGGGTTATCCACATTTGCCAATGAAGAAAAAGTAGTCCTGATTTTTGGAAATGAAGGAAGTGGCATCAAAGAAGATATTTTGAAGGAATGTGATGACCGTATTTATATTGAAATGAGTCGCTTTGAAAGCCTGAATGTGGCGATGGCTTGTACGGTATGCACCTATTGGTTCAGAAAAGATTAATTTCACATAAAAAAAGTAAAATTTTACAAATGTTTCAACAAATTTCCTAATTTATGATATGATAAAGCCAAGGGAAATTGATAGAGGAGTCAATATATGAATATATTTTCAATCTTTACACTATTGGGAGGACTCGCTTTTTTTCTATATGGAATGAATGTTCTTTCCACATCACTTGAAAAAATGGCAGGAGGGAAACTTGAGAAAATGCTCAAGGAGATGACATCCACTCCTTTTAAAAGTCTTCTTTTTGGTGCTGGTGTTACCATTGCTATTCAGTCCAGCAGTGCTTTGACCGTGATGCTGGTGGGGCTTGTCAACTCAGGTATCATGTCATTGCATCAGACTGTCGGCGTTTTGATGGGAAGCAATGTCGGAACGACCCTGACTGCTTGGCTTTTGTCAAGTGCCGGAATTCAAAGTGATAATTTCTTTATTATGATGCTGAAACCGGATAATTTTGCACCGGTGGCAGCTTTTGCCGGAATTTTGATGATCATGACAAGCAAGAAAGAAAAGAATCATGATATCGGAAAGATGATGATCGGTTTTGCCATCCTGATGTTTGGTATGAATCTGATGAGCGATTCCTGTGCACCATTGGCAGACATGCCTGAATTCACCAGTATTTTGACCATGTTCAATAATCCGATACTGGGTGTGATCGTCGGTGCTTTATTTACCGGCATGATCCAAAGCAGTGCGGCCAGTGTCGGTATTTTGCAGGCTTTATCACTTACCGGTGGCATCAGTTTCAGAATGGCGATCCCTATTATCATGGGACAAAATATCGGTACCTGTGTGACAGCATTGCTTTCAAGTATCGGTGTTAATAAAAATGCCAAACGTGTAGCGGTTGTACATATTGCTTTTAATTCAATTGGAACGATGATTGGTCTGATTGTATTTTATGGTTTAGATTTGTTCCTTCATTTCACATTCATGAATTCAGCTATCAATCCGTTTATGATTGCCGTTTGTCACTCCATATTCAATATAGCAACAACTATTCTTCTGCTTCCTTTCACAAAGCAGTTGGTAAGCATTGCAGAATTTGTCATCAAGGACAACGATGCGGAAGAAGTCTATGCTTTCTTGGACGAACGTTTATTGAATTCTCCAGGTCTGGCTCTTCAGGAAAGTGGAGATATGACAAAGAACATGATGCTGATTGCTCAGAATTCTGTGAAGCATGCCTGCCGACTCATGAGCGGTTATAATGAAAAAAGCGAACGAAAGATCAAAGAAAATGAAGAGCAGTTGGATATGTATGAAGATAAATTGGATTCTTTTTTGGTACGTCTTTCCGGTCAGAATGTCGTTGATGCTGATTCCCGTGTGATTTTCAAACTTTTGCATTCCATCAATGATATTGAACGTTTGGGAGATCATGCATGCAATATTCTGAGTTTAACAAAATCTATGGAAGAAAAGGATATTCATTTTTCAGATGAGGCAAAGAGTGAATTGATGGTGCTCACTGGAGCAATCTCCGAGATCGTTGAAATGACATATCAGGCTTTTGATAAAGATGATCTTGATCTTGCTAAGGATATTGAACCTTTGGAAGAAGTAGTGGATCGTTTGGTTACCAAGATGAAGAAAAATCACATCAAACGTCTTCAAAAGGGAAGCTGTACAGTAGATCTAGGATATATTTTAAGTGATGTATTAAACAATTTTGAAAGAATGAGCGATCATTGCTCCAACATAGGATTATCTATTATTGAATCGAAGCTTGGAGAGAACTTTGATTCTCATGAATATATCAGCAATATTCGTACCATGGACAACCCTGAGTTTAAATCTCGCTATGAACATTACAAAGTAAAATATTCTCTATAATGCAACCAACGTTGCATTATTTTTTTGCTTCAACTATAATATGTCAGAGGTGATTTTTAATGAATAAAAGTATCTGTTGTGTCAATGATCTGGCTGGCGTGGGAAAGATTGCCCTTTCCGCAATGATCCCGATATTGAGTAAAAAGGGATATTCTGTCAGTACTCTGCCTACAGCGCTTGTTTCCAATACGCTGGATTATGGAAAATTTGAAATTCTTGACACCAGTGATTATATGAAGAAAACAATTGGAATTTGGCATGATCTGGATTTTCGGTTTGACTGTATCACAACTGGATTTATGGCCAATCCCAAACAAGTTGAGACTGTCAAAGAACTTATTATGAATCAAAATGATCCTCTGGTGCTGGTGGATCCAATCATGGGGGATGAAGGAAAACTGTATCCGGGTGTTGAAGAAAGCATCGTACAGATGATGAGACAACTGGCTGGATTGGCAGACATATTGGTTCCTAATTTCACTGAAGCCTGTTTCTTATGTGAATTTTCTTTTGAAAAGAATACCCTCACTTTAAAAGAAGCTGAAGAACTTGTTAGAAAATGTCGTGAATTAGGCTGCAAATCTGTGGTTATCACTAGTGCTAATGTGCAAAATCATCCATGTGTGATAGGTTATGATCATAAGAAAGATGATTTCTTCATGATTAATTTTGAATGGATTGATGTTCGTTTTCCGGGTACCGGAGATATTTTCTCGGCTATTCTTGTCAGTGATGTCTTAAATGACAAAAACTTACATGATGCCACGTTGCATGCCATGAATGTTGTCACAGCGCTCATTAAAGAAAATTTTGAAAATTTGGATAAATATAGAGGCGTTGAAATTGAAAGATTTATTTCAGAGGGAAAACTATGAAAATAAAGATCACGCTAGTCGAACAAAAAGGAAACTGTCCGTGTCACCGTGGACATAAAGTCGGAGATGTGTTTGACTTTGATGAAGATCGTGGGAAATTGTGTCCTATGGCAATGCATTCTCTTTTTCCAATGATTGATATCTTACGTTATGGTGGGGAACTCAGAAGCAACCGTTTCTGCTGTCCGGATGCCGACACGATCAATGTATTTGAGATTAAGAAAATGGAGGAGTAAACATGGAATTATGGGATCTTTATGACAAATTAGAACAT
>CAMEUL010000038.1 GCA_945938205.1 uncultured Traorella sp.
GGAGAAGTGGGAGAAGTCATTGATCTTCTGTACCGGTATGATGTGAAAATATCTGCTTGTTATGATCTGAAAGTGGATCAGAATCTTTTGGGCATCAAAGGAAGCAAGATCACAGATCTTACGAAAGTTTATTCTAAACTGGAAGCCTTGGAACAGTGTGAGGAAGCCTTGAAAAAGTTTGACTTTGAACGGATTCCTTATGCGAATACAGCCTTGGCTGCCAAATATGTCAGTGAAATCAATGACCGTACCATCGGTGCCATTGCGTCAAAACAATGTGCTAAAGAATATGGATTGGAGATCCTTATGGAAAACCTGAATACTGATCGGGATAATACCACACGTTTCATTGTCATTGAAAATGAATTGCCTAATGTTAGTGATAAGATCATGATCCTGTTGACACTTGATCATAAATCCGGAGCTTTGGCAGCTGTCATGCAAACCATTGCCGACTATAAGCTGAACATGACCAGTATCCGTTCCCGTGCTTGCAGAGACAAATCATGGCAGTATTATTTCTATATAGAAATAGAAGGGGATATTCAGGATCCTAATATTCAGGCATGCTTTGAAAAATGTAAAGAACAGGGTGAACAGTTACCGGTAATCGGATGTGTAAAGGAGAAAAAGACATGGACTTTATAAAAGAGAGCGCAGATAAAAAACCAATTGTGGATACCGTATTTGCCATAGTAGAAAAAGCTAAAAAGGCAAAAGAAATGTTTGGAGAAGAAAATGTGGTGGATGCCACGATTGGATCCCTATATGACGAAGAAGGAAAGTTGGTGGCATTTGATTCTGTATACAACAGTTTTAATGAGATCCCCAATGAAAAAAAAGCCGCTTATGCCGCAAGTTTTCGAGGTAATGATGATTTCAGAGCCTTGGCTGCCATTCATACATTAGGAAAAGGCAAGGTCAATTTGGCTTGCAAGGTGATTGCAACTCCCGGTGGTACGGGCGCTGTATCTCTGGTGATGAGTGAATTTCTGGAAACCGGAGAAACTGTAGTATTGCCGGATATTGCATGGGGCAGTTATATCTTAATGGCTAAAGATAAACAACTCAATTATGTGAAGTATGAGATGTTTGAGGAAGATCATTTCAATCTGAATTCTTTGAAGAAATGTGTGAACGAACTCAAAGGAAAACAGAATCGTATCGTGATCGTCATCAATGATCCTTGTCATAATCCAACGGGTTATTCCATGACCAAAGAAGAATGGCAAGAAGTGATATCGTTTGTTAATGAGGTATCACAGACCACTCCTTGCATTCTTCTCAATGATATCGCCTATATTGATTATGCTTATGATCTGGATCATTCCAGAGATTATATGAAAGTATTTGAGGGCATCAGTGATCAAGTCATGGTGGTCATTGCTATGAGCTGTTCGAAGACCATGACCAGTTATGGTTTACGCTGTGGGGCTGCCATTATAACGGCAAAGAACCAAGAAAGCGTTGATCAGGCAGAAATCGTTTTTGAAAAGAGTGCTCGTTCTCTTTGGAGCAATGTCAATAATGGAGCCATGATCAACTTTGTAAAGGTACTGGTGGATCATAATGAAGAATTCCTTTTGGAAAAAGCGAAGTATGTAGATCTTTTGGACGCCAGAAGTTCTATTTTCATTGAAGAAGCCAAAGAAAACGGACTGCCGATCTATCCATATAAAGAAGGTTTCTTTGTGACAGTGAAGATCGATAATGAAATCAAAGAAAAATATCATGAAAAACTCATGGAAAATAATATTTTTACCGTTCAGGTCAATCATGGAATTCGAGTTGCTGTATGTTCTCTCAGCGTAGAGAAATGCCAGGGACTTGCGAAAAAGATGAAAGATATTCTGGATGAAATACAAAAATAGTGGCACAAATTTGCCACTATTTTATTACTTGTTCAGTAAAGGGAAACACAAGAATCTGAGGTTTCTCTTTTTTTGCTTCATATAATACTTTATCTGCTTCAAGCAGCATTTTATCCAAATTGCCTTTTCCAAAAATACCGCCTATACTGACAGAAATATGGAGATCTGGATAATCCTGAATCTTTATCTGACAGATGGCATCCTGTATCTTATGCAGAGTGCTTTCAAAAGCATCTTTTTCAATATCCTGAAACAGTAAAAGGAATTCATCTCCACCATAACGTATCATTCTATCTGATTTACGCATCTGTCCGAGTGTTGTGCTCACGATAGCGCGTAATGCCTGATCTCCGGCATGATGACCAAAAGTATCATTGATATTTTTAAAATCATCAACATCTAGTACTGCAAATCCATTGATATTGGTAAAACCTTTCATCTGGTCATTATAATATTGGCGATTATAAGCACCTGTCAGTGTATCTCGATAGAGTTTGCGGTTAAAATGTTCAATGGCATGGGCAAATTCATGCTGACTGAATGCACCGAATAGAACATTGTCATCAATCTTTGCTACCATTTCAAGGATCAATGGTTTTCCATCCAGTTCAATATACTGAGTCATGACAAGATAAGCATCATCATCGATGAATTCAAATTTTGTCATTCTTTCTTTACGAATCATGGTTCTGGCAGAAATGCAGTTGGTACATCTTTCATTCTTGTTCCAAACACCAAAACAGCAGGCATTATCTTTATGTTGATCTAAATGAAAAACATGATGTTCATTGACATCGATCAAACGTACGACATCAAAAACTTTTTTAAGTTCTTCCATGAATGAGTGTAATTCCTTTTTATCCATACTTTTTTCTCCCAATTGTAAACATTATAGCACGTTTATACATTTGTTTAATAAATAATTAAGATATTAAATAAAATTACGGAAAAATTCAAACTTTTTTAATGATAGAATGGTTATAAAGATGTAGGAGGAATCATGAATCATCAGAAAATCATCTTGCAAATCAAAAATGGAAATCAAAAAGCTCTAGAAATGCTGATTCAGGAAATGTATCCGCAGGTCTATGCTTTTCTGTACCGCAAAATGAATGAAAATGACAAAGCAAAAGATATCACGCAAGAGGTCTTCATCCGGTTTGTGGAAAATATTGATGCTTATCATGAAGAAGAAAAACTGAGAAATTATTTGTTCAGGATCGGTATCAACCTGGTCAATAATTATTATCGAAGTCTAAAATATCTGGATGATCAGCAGCTGGATGAAAACAGAATGGTCGATCAGACAAATCCTCATGATATTGTTATGAAAAAAACAAATCAAGATATCATGATGGCTTATATTTCGAAGTTGAATACAATTTCCCGGGAAATTATTATTTTAAGATATTATCATGAACTGAAATTTAAAGATATCGCATCTATTTTAAACATTCCGGAATCAACTGCGAAAAGCCGGCACAGACAGGCACTAATGAAACTGGAGGAAATGATGAAAGGAGGAGTATTGGATGAAAGAAAAGTATAAAGAACATTTGATCATTGATGAAAAGCATATGATGCAGACAATTGAGATCACAAAGAAAATGATTGAAAAAAGAGAAGTGAAATATGAAGAAAACAAAATGAATACCTGGAAAGAATTCTTCCGTTTTGAAAGTTTGAAATATTGCGTTATGGCATTCATCAGCATGATACTTCTGATTCTAATTGCACCTCATGTGTATAATTCAGGATATGTGCTTTGCTGTCTGAACACAGGCATGATTGGTTTATTTGCGATGGTTGATATGTTCCAATCAGACAGAATCGGAATGGAAGAACTTTTGCGCACTGTTAAGATCAATCCATCCCATATTTTTATTTATAAATCCAATATTTATCTGATATGGAATCTTGTAAGTTCTTTGATCTTTAATTTTATAGTTGTATCTGTTGATCAAAATCTTGACTATATGACGGCTGTTTTTTATTCACTGGTACCTCCTTATCTGGTGAGTGGCCTTTTATTGCTGATAGTGGATCATGTGAAAAATAAGTCTGCGATCATTTTGATTTATGGAGCAACTATGGTTTTATCACTCATGATGGTCAATTGGATGATACGATTTATCGATATTCCAAGCTTCATCATTTTACCAATATTAATGATTTCTTTTGCAGTTTACTGTGTAGGAACAGGGTACCATGTTTATCGTATGGAGAAAGGGGTTCTATCATGGAATTAAGAATTGAAGAATTAACAAAACAATTTGGGAAAACAGTGGCGGTAGATCATGCGAATTTATCTTTGCATGAAGGAGTGATTGGTCTGTTGGGAAGCAATGGAAGTGGAAAATCAACCATGATGAAAATGATTTGCGGCATTCTTCCAAGCAACAGTGGGAATGTTTTTTATGAGAATGAAGAAATTCTCAAAAACTATGATAATTATGTTATGAATCTTGGCTATATGCCACAGCAGCTTGGATTCTATCCAAACTTTACCGTGCAGGAATTCTTAGAGTATATGAGTGTGGTAAAGGGATTAAAGAAAGAATTCTATATGAAAAAGATTGAAGAACTCTTGATGAAGTTGAATCTGGAAGAGAAAAGAAAAGCTAAGATCAAAAATCTCTCAGGAGGAATGCTGCGTCGTGTCGGTGTCGCACAGGCTCTTTTAAATGAGCCAAAAATTCTGATCTTGGATGAACCAACAGCAGGATTGGATCCAAAAGAAAGAATTTCATTAAGAAATATGATTTCTCGTCTTGGAGAAGAATCCATTGTTCTTTTGTCTACTCATATCGTAAGTGATATTGAATCCATTGCAGATAAGATCGTCATCATGAAGAAAGGAAAGATCCTTTACTATGATACACCAGAAAATCTTTTAAAGATGATGGAAGGCAAGGTCTATGAGGTGGTGTGTGACAGAAAAACAGCAGAACGATATATGACTGAACAAATCGTAGTCAATGTGAAAAAGCATCATGATCAGTATACTCTACGTATTGTATCTGATGAAGTGATTGAGGATGGAACATCTATAGAAGCAGGATTGGATGATCTATATCTGTATCATTTCAATGATGAAGTAAAACTGGAGGATTTTTAGTGTATGGCAAAAATGATCCTATTTGAACTCAAGAAAATATTTAAAAGCAAGTTCAAACTCATTTTATGTGCTTTCGTACTTTTAGGAAATCTTTGGATGTCTCATTATTATAATGTTCAATATATTAGTGCCGTCAATGAAAACAAGATGGAACTGCATGGCGTAGAAGCATTACGATACTTGGATCAGTTTTATAGTGATCTAAAGGGAACGGTCAATGCTACTTATTTGAAAGATATTGAAATGAAAAAGACAGAGATGTTGAAGCGGTTTATGGATCATGATAAGTCAAAAGAAGTTTTTGGGGAGTATTATCCTATGATTCTTGAAATAAATGACAAAGAGAATCTTGATCCTGAACTTGTGAAAGAAATTGTGGAAACAACAGAGAAGACATGTAAACAACTGAATATTCCGTTTCCTCTTAGTTATAACGATGATTATACTTATCTGAAGATAGATATGCTCTATCTTACTGATTACAAACATACAAGACAAGCATTTTGGTATTTTGACGGTCCATTACAGTCAACGCCATTCATGCAGATTTTAAATGAAGAAGAAAATCAGAAGATTGAATATATCGTTGTCAATAATCAAGTAAAGATAAAAGATACAGGATTTGCGGATTCGTTTTGGCCTTACGAGTGGCTGGAGAAATATCCTGTTCAGGTCATAGATTATCTGAATGACCGCTATGAAAATATGTCTTCATCTTATGATTCTACTGTAGGAGCGACTACTTTATTTAATTGTATCAGCAATTATATGATCTGGCTTTTGAACATGCTTTTGATCATTGTGTTATTGGCGGATGTATTCTCCACTGAACAAAGACATAAAATGGATCAGTATTTGGCATGCGCAAAGGAATATAAAAAAATTACAATGGCAAAAATTTTAACAGTTTTGATTGTGACAGTTACTATTTTTGCGATTCAGATGGGACTGTTGTATGGCTTTGTATCATGGATCGTACCTATCAAAAATTTAGATGTGCAGGCAGTAATACCAAATTGTTTAATGCCTTTAAGACGATTTGATCTGTTTACCTTCAAAGAATTGCTGATCAGAACAGGCATCACGGTATTGTTTGCATTGCTGTCTGTCAGTATCGTTACTAGTGTGTTATCTTGTCTGACACAGAATAGAATCTTTTCGTCCATTGCAACGATGCTGTTTGTGGCACTTCCTATGGTTTTTATTAATAATACAACTCCATTCAATATGGATTATTTCCCATTTGAAATGCTTAGAATGGACACATTGTTCGGTAACAATATTCGGTTTGGTTTCAATCAACTTATTTGTATTGGTGAAAATGTTTATTATAAAGCTTCTATCATCTGTGTTGGCTGGGTCATAGCAGGAATCCTTCTGTATCTTTTCTGCTACCTGAAAGAAAGAAGGCATATCGTGAGGTCATGATATGGGAAAACTGATACTTTTCGAACTCAAGAAAATATTCAAGAAAAGAATAAATATCGTATTAATCGTGCTAGTTCTGTGTGGCATATCTTTCTTTAGTGTTAAAAGTATTCTACTGGATACATTTATTGCGTGGAATGAGTTTGCAACTTTTGATAATCAGAAGCTGTCAACCATTGAAACCTATCGTTATATGGATGAAATTCTTCATCAGCAGGCAGGCATGATGGATGACAGATATGCGGATCGAATTGAAGCATACAGAAAATCCATACTAGATGAATATCAGATGGATCAGATTGATGATGTGAAAATGAAAAGCGTCTATGGTGAGAATTATCTTCAATTGATCGAGGCTGGGGAAAAGGGAACCATGAGCAGTCAGCAAATCGATGAATTGAATGAAAAATTATAACAGTATGAGGAATGTAGAGGCTTTAAAATGTGTCTGTTTCCACAAGATGAGAATCATTTTACGATCAAGACATTTTATATGAACCGCAATGGTGCTGATACGTTGTATCAATTATTCTCATCGGGGAACGTGGACCAGAATCGTTATGAATTGATGATGGATCGAAATAAAAAAGTCATTCATTTAAAAAATCCAAATGAAAACAGCATTCTCTCTTCCATTATAATGTATGATCAGGATTCTTCTTTAGATCAGTTTGAAATTACTTGGTTGAATCAAAAATATTTAAATATGTCACATCAGATTGATTCGGATATAGGTGGATATTTGCTTATTCGATGATTTGGTAATGGGCAGCTTAATTTATCAAGTTTTCTTATGCTTCTGGCAATTCTTTTATTGACTTCTGATCTTTTCACGGCTGAGAAAAGAGTCCAATCTTATCAGACATGTACAGTAAAAGGGTATAAACAGCTAACCATTGCCAAGATACTGACCGCTTTTCTGATTGTGCTTTGTCTAGTTGCTTTCAACATTCTTTTCAATATTGCACTGGTGAGTTCTATCGTACCTATACGGAATCTTGACATTCCATATTTATATAACTGTATCAACAACAATACAGGATTGCCATTTGGAATATTCACCATTCAAGAAATATTGAAAGCACAGATACTCATGCTGATTACTGCGGGTATGGCAACAGCGGTCATGTCATTTGGGATCTCCTGCATTTCCAGAAACCGAATGATATCAACCGTTATAACGATGCTGATTGTTATTCTACCATTGTTTGTGAAAGGCTTTCTAAGTGCCTTCTCTCCGTATGCCATGACATCAATTCTCGATTATTTGTCTTTCTCAATAAGTGTATTTACAAACATCAGACCTGTCATTCAACTATTTGATCATTCCTTTCTGTATTATCAAGGCGTGATTGTGATCTGGATTCTATTAATTCTGTGTATTTGCGTTTTGTGTTATTGTAAGCAGAAAAAACATATTTTGAAATAACTAAAAAGGATTGTCACGCGACAATCCTTTTTATAAATCTTTGATTTTTGATTTCATATACTGTATCACAGACTTCTTCAATGTATTTACGATCATGTGATATTGAAAGAATTGCTCCATCAAATTCAATCAGCATCTTTCGAAGTGTTGGATTGCTGAGAGGAGAAAGATTTCGTGTGGGTTCATCTAATATGAGAACATTACACTCTTCTAGTATAAATCTTAACAGATAAAGTTTTGCTTTCTGTCCTTCACTGAGATCTTTCATTTGATGGATCATTTCATCACGGGTAAATTTCATCCTTCCCATCATTTCTCTTGCCTTGGTAATCTCTTCTTTTGTTTGGTTGGGTGCAAGATAATCAAGAGGTGAGTATTCAAGATCCATGTTTTTGGAATAGGTTTGAGGCATATAACCAATCTTTAGATCTTCTCTATCTTTTAGATCTTCAAATATTTTTTGAATGAGCGTTGTTTTTCCGCAGCCATTATTTCCAATAAGCACTACTTTTTCGTTCCCTTTAATGAACAGATCGACATCCTCTATCAGTGTTTTGTTTTCCACTTGAATACGATCATAATGGAGTTCACAGATGATCTTATTAGGATTCCAATCAAAAGGTTCAAAAAAGACATCAATGGCTTCTTCTAAAGTATCTAGTTTGGTGTAGCCCTCTTTCTCAAAACGTTTTTCCATGGATTTTAAGGCATGCATCTTTTTCTTCAAAAGTCTTCCTTTGGCTGGATTTTGTCTTGTGATCGTATTTTGATAATGATGGACACTGTTCATGATGTCGTTGAGTTTTTGTTGTTTCTTCAGGTATTCCTGTTTTTCTTTATTTGCCAGCTGTTCTTCTTTTTCAATCATATGTAATCGGTTTGAAAGAAAAGAAAAATAACTTCCATGATAAAAAGAATGGCGTACTTTGGTCTTCTTGTTCACCTGTTCCAAAAGCAAAATATCGGTAGCTACATTTTCAAGTAGTGTTTCATCATGCGAAATGAATAAAATTCCATGATTGAATTCTTTCATAAAGGTTTCAAGCCATGTCAAGGTTTCTAAATCTAGATCATTGGTTGGTTCATCCAAACAAAGAAAATCAACAGGTTTCATCAAGACCTTCACCAGCATCAGTTTTACTTTCTCACCACCGCTTAATTGATAAATAGGTGTTTCTCTTTCCACGAAATCACTGGGCAAGTGCAGCTGGATACATAATTGTGCTACTTTGGATAATTCATTATAGGCTTCAAATGCGATTTCTTCATTTACGTTTTCTTTAAGACAATATTCATAAGGGGTGCTATTTTCCCAAATAGGATCCATGATCTGAGGGAGATAGCCGATATTCAAATGATTGCGATCAATATTACCACTAGACGAAGCATAGGAAAGATGCAATCCAAGAATACTTTTCAACAAGGTGCTCTTTCCGTTTCCTTCTTCGCCGATGATAGCAATGCGATCAGTATCGTTGATGACCAAATTCAGATCATCAATCAGAGATTTTCCAGTATTATCTGTAATGGTTAAATGATGTATTGTAAGCATGTCATACCTCCTTTGGTATGAAGAAGCGCATTAAAAACAAGTATAAATGATTTCATTGTTTTTCTTACGCGATTTTCATGCTTTCACCCCTTCTTTGACTGAAATAATAGTAGCACAAATCAAAAATAGTTACAAATAAAGAAAAAGGCTTTCGCCTTTTTAATGAGATGTTTTCTTGTAAAGATATTCGGATGTGGATTGGATCAGTGTAGTAATCAGCAGCAGAATGATGACAACAACATAAGTGGTATCATTTTGATGACGAACATAACCATGGTTATAAGCATAGCCTCCCAATCCTCCGGCACCGAAGGCCCCACAAATCGTTGTATTGGCAATGAGTGCGATCATCGTAATACTGATGCCTCGAATGATACTTGGAATGCTTTCTTTGAGATAGACACGAAGAACGGTCTGAAGTGGGGAATCACCCATGGCTTTACTGGCTTCGATCAGTCCAGGATCCACTTCCAGTAAAGAGGATTCCACCTGACGAGCGAAGAAAGGAATGGTTCCT
>CAMEUL010000039.1 GCA_945938205.1 uncultured Traorella sp.
ACATAGTGTAGATGCTGTGATTCATTTTGCCGGATATAAAGCAGTTGGAGAAAGTGTTGCGAAACCTTTGATGTACTATCAGAACAATCTGGATTCTACTTTGGTGCTGATGGAAGTCATGAAAGAATATGGATGTCATAAAATTGTATTTTCATCCAGTGCTACAGTTTATGGAGATCCTGCAAGTCTTCCGATTCGTGAGGACTTCCCTCTTTCCACAACGAATCCATATGGAACAACCAAGCTCTTTATTGAACGTATTTTAAGTGATATGGCATATGCTGATCCTGAATTGGGTGTTGTATTGCTTCGCTATTTCAATCCGATCGGTGCGCATGAGTCCGGACTGATTGGTGAAAATCCAAATGATATTCCAAACAATCTGATGCCTTATGTTGTGAAAGTGGCGACGAAAGAACTGCCAAGAGTCAACGTGTTTGGAAACGATTATGATACAGTTGATGGAACAGGAGTTAGAGACTATATTCATGTGGTCGATCTGGCACTTGGACACATTAAAGCTATTGAAAAGATCAAAGATGAAACAGGTGTCAAAATTTATAATCTTGGAACCGGAAAAGGTACCAGTGTTCTCGAACTGATTACCACATTTGCTAAAGTGAATCATGTTGAGGTTCCTTATCAGATTACAGATCGTCGTCCCGGGGATATTGCCGCATGTTATGCCGATCCAAGAAAAGCCAAAGAAGAACTTGGATGGGAAGCAACGCACGACATTGAAGATATGTGCAGAGATGCTTACCATTTTGTAAAGGCAGTGAAAAATTTATGATCGACATGATCCTATCAAGAAGAAGCTGTCGTTCTTATACTGAAAAGAAAGTCAGTGAAGACAATCTTCAGACGATTGTCAAATGCGGTGTCTATGCACCTAGCGGTATGAATTCACAAGGTATTCAGTTCTGTGTAATAACAAATGAAGAGATACTGAATGCGTTGGAAACAAAAATGGGAAGAAGTTTTTTCTATCATGCTCCTGCGTTGATCGTGGCTTATTGTGCGCCTGATTATAAATATGCTCAGCAGGATGGCAGCTGTGCCATGACACAGATGTATCTGGCAGCTCATGCTTTAGGTCTTGGATGCTGCTGGATCAATCAGATGAAAGATATGGTAGATGATCCAAAGTTTGCTGATTTGTATCAGCAGTTGGGTCTTTACCATCAGTGTATCGTAGGCGCATTGGCTGTCGGATACGCCAAAGATGAGCCCAAAGAAAGAATCATTCATGACAATCGGGTTCGTTTTATAAAGTAAAGGAGTTTTATGGAATTCACACAATTGACCAAAGAAGAATATATTGAATTTACACAAAAAAGCACACAGGCTACCTTTCTGAATGCTTATGCATATATTGAAATGAAAGAGAAAAATGGTGCAGAAACAGAGCTTTTGGGTGTTAAGAAAAATGGAAGTGTGATTGCAGCAACAGGAATTGTCTACTTAAAAACGAAGAAAATCTTTACGTATGCCTATGCACCAAGAGGCTTTGTAATGGATTATGATGATGAAGAAGTAATTTCTTTTTTCACTGAAAACATTCGATCATATCTTGCCAAGAAAAACGTAGTATATCTGATGATGGAACCTTTTGTGTTGCTACAGAAAAGAGACCGATTTGGCAATATTGAAGGTGTAACACATCATGATCGGGTAGATCGATTGAAAAAATATGGATATCTCCATCAGGGCTACACTGTTGGGATATCTTATGCCAATGTTCGTTTTATGTATGTCGTTGACATTCCTTACGCAACAGAAAAAGAACTTTTTGATTCCTTTGAAAGAAATGCACGCAGAGGTATTGAGAGTGCGAAAAAGTATCATGTTCATTTAAGAAAAATGACCAGGGAAGAATTGCCAGAATTCTACAATGTCATGATGAGTACAGAAAAACGCCGCAATTATCGCGGACGTGATCTGAAGTATTATCAGGATATGTGGGATGCTTTTTCACAGATTGACGGCATTTCATACAGATGCTGTGAAATGAATGTCAAGGAAGCATTGATGACAACGTCAAAAGAAATCAGATCTCTTGAAAATGAAATAAGTGAAATAAAATCGAAAAATGAGAATCTTTCGAAAAAACAAATCAATAAAATTCATGAAAAAGAAAATCAGTTATCCAAAGAAAACAAAAGATATGAGGAACTGCAGAACATTTTAGATGAAAAGGGAGAAACCATTATTCTCTCTGCCGGAATGTGGTATGAATATGCTCATGAATATCTTTGTCTCATCAGTGGTGTCTATGAAGAATACATGAATTTTGGAGGACCTCATATGACGCATTATGCCATGATGAAAGAAATTGTCGAAAGAAAAGATTTTAATCGATATAATTTCTATGGTATTTCCGGAGATTTCTCAAAAGAAGCGATTGATGCCGGTGTGTTGGCTTTCAAACAGAGCTTTGGTGGACATGTTGAAGAACTGTTGGGTGATTTTCATCTAGTGATCCAACCGATGAAATACAAATTGATCATGAAACTTTAAAGGATTCCATAACGGAATCCTTTTATAATATATTGAGATGTTCAAGCAAGATCTTAATGCCCAAAAGAATCAGTACGATTCCTCCAACAAGTTCAGCTTTTGATTTGTATCGGATACCAAACACATAACCGATCTTTACGCCAATGGCAGATAACACAAAAGTAATCACACCAATGAGAGCAATGGCCAATATAATATTTACTTCCAAAAAGGCAAAAGTGATACCGACTGCTAGGGCATCAATACTGGTGGCAATTGCCAGGATCAGCATGCTTTTCGCATCAAGAGAATCATCAGCACAAGATTCACATTCATCTTTGCTCATTGCTTCACGAATCATATTGATTCCTATAAAGCCTAAAAGCACAAATGCGATCCAATGATCGATGCTTGTAATATAATGCTTGAAATTGATGCCCAGAAAATAACCAATCAGTGGCATCAGGCCCTGAAATCCGCCAAACCAGCATCCAACCAGCATTTGTTTTTTCAAGGTGATCTTTTTCTGTGCCAGTCCTTTACATATTGAAACCGCAAAGGCATCCATGGCCAAACCGAATGCAATTGTCACAAGTGTGAAAGTGTCCATAATTCCTCCCAATAAAAAGACTCACGAACAATAGAAAAAACTATTGTCCATGAGTCTCGTCATTTCAGATAATACCAGATATCCATCAGTATGTTGATATTACCGCCAACAGGCTGACTACTCCCTCTAGGATATTCCTAATTTACAGAATAACGGAAACAAAGTCAATGATTTTTTCAAAAAAAAAGAATTTTTGTCATTCTTCGACTTTGTGTGTATATATAAAAAGTGGATGAAAACCATGCAATGCTCTCGATGTGGCAACCAGGAACAGAAATACTTTTATGAAGACCGTGGAAAATTCTACTGTCGGAAATGTATTCAGTTTGGAAGAGTGAACGTGACGGATGTTTTGAAGAAACCACAGATCCTCTCTAAAAAACATAAGGTTCACGCACAACTGGATTTTGAACTGACCGATGCTCAAAAAGAATGCTCTGAAAAACTGAAACAGGCTGCACTGGCACAGAAAGACTGTCTTGTCTATGCTTGCTGTGGAGCGGGAAAAACTGAAATTTGTTTTGAAGTGATCACTACTTTTTTGAATATGGGCAAAAAAGTGGGATTTGCCATTTCAAGACGGCAGGTAGTTCTGGAAATCACGAAGCGTTTTCGCAAAGCTTATCCAACACTGAAAATTGTTCCGGTATGTCAGGGATATACCGATATTACAGATGGCGATCTCATTGTATGTACCATGCATCAGCTATATCGATATTATCAAACATTTGATCTTTTGATCATGGATGAAGTGGATGCTTTTCCCTATAAGGGAAATGATGTATTGAAACCCATTGCCATGCAAGCTTGTTTAGGATCTTTGATTTATTTGAGTGCAACACCGGATGAAGAAATGCTAAAGGATGTGGCAGAAGGAAGATTAGAAATGATAGAACTTTTTGTAAGACCACATGGTCATCCACTGATTGTTCCCACACTTTTAAAAATTCCTGGCTTTCTTCAGGAACTGCTGATGCTGATTCTGATAATCCGTCATCCAGGACAGTGGATGATTTTTTTGCCAACGATCGATCAGGTCCGTCTGCATTCTTCTTTCTATCATTTATTCTTACATAGCCAAGGCATCACATCAAAAACAAAGAATAAAGAGGAAATCATGGAAAGCTTTCGGAACAAAGAGTTTTCAATACTGTTTACCTCAACCATTCTGGAAAGAGGAATCACTATTCAAGGAGTTAATATACTGGTGCTTTTCAGTGATCATGTGGTCTTTGACGAATCCAGCCTGATTCAAATTGTGGGGCGTGTGGACAGAAACTGGAAGCAGCCAACGGGCTATGCATATCTTGCGGGTGCTACTGTTTCTCATGCTATGAAAAGATGCAGGGATGCGATAAGGAGGATGAATGAAGACTTGCCCGATCTGTTTTCGTAATGTGGATGAAGGTGTCAGCTTCCATGAGTATTTGTTTGAAGAAGATATCATTTGTGGAAAGTGCCGTCATCAGTTTGTGGAAAACAAAAAAATATATCATTTTGAAAATCTTGAAATCCATGCCTTTTATCTTTATGATGATTTTTTAGAAAGTCTTTTGTTTCAGTATAAAGAAGCAAAAGACATAGCGTTGAAAGACGTATTTCTTTGGAAGAAAAAGGAAGAAATGAAAGACATATTTCGACATCATGAATGTGTCATCATGCCCAGTTTTATTAAAAAAGTCGAAGAAAGAACCTTTCATCATCTGGATTGTATGCTTTCATGCTGTGAAGTTTCTATCAGTCACTGTCTAAAGAAAACCAAAAACTTTAAGCAGTCTTCACAGCGCGGAAAACAAAGACAAAGCATAGAAAATGTTATCGAAATTGAAGAAAAACCACCTTCAGAATTTTATCTGTTTGACGATGTCGTTACAACCGGAAATACACTGAAAGCGGCTGCGCAATTGTTGAATAAAGACAAATTAACCAAAGCTTATGTTTTCAGTGTTCACCCTCACTTTGTCGAATTGTGCGAAAAAGAAAGGTTGTAAGATGAAGCCTTCTTTTCTATACTGAAATCAGCAGGAAAGGAGTACGATATGCAAGGGAAAGTAAAATGGTTCAATCAGGAAAAAGGATTTGGATTTATTGTAGGAAATGACAATAAGGAATATTTTGTACATTATACACAGATTCAGATTCCCGGATTCAAGACTCTTGAAGAAGGAAGCTTTGTTGATTTTGATCCTATCGAAATTGAAAAAGGCTTACAAGCCAAAAATGTCATAAAAAAAGAATCGCAGATTTAAAATGATTTGCAAATGTAATTGAAAACATTTATAATGTTGCCATGAAGTTGATTCATAGAAAGGTTATAGAAAGATGCAAGGAAAAGTAAAGATGTTCAACCAGGAAAAGGGATATGGTTTCATTACTGTTGAAGGCGGAAAAGATGTTTTTTTCCACTATTCACAGCTGGTGATGGAAGGATATAAAACAATTGAGAATGATACTCCGGTTGAGTTTGAGTTAGTGGAAACAGATCGTGGACCACAGGCTCACAATATTGTGAAGCTTTAATCACAAAGAAAAAAGTGAGCAAGTCTCACTTTTTTGTTGGATTGCAAGTTATAATTTGCTATAATAAACTAGTAATGCTCTAACTATAGTTATGGAGGATATAAAATGGGATTTTTAAACAATCTATTTAATGAAGAAAAACGTATTATGAAACAATACGAAAAGAAAGCAGACGAAGTTGTTTCTTATGAAAGTGCAATGGCTGCTTTAAGTGATGAAGAGCTGAGTCACAAAACTGTAGAATTCAGAGAAAGACTGGCGAATGGACAGACCAAAGATGACATTCTGCCGGAAGCGTTTGCTGCCGTTCGTGAAGCTGCTAAACGTGTACTGGGAGAATTCCCTTTCTATGTGCAGATTTTAGGGGCTTTGATTTTAAATGGTGGAGATATTGCGGAAATGAAAACAGGGGAAGGAAAAACCCTGACTTCCATCATGTGTGTCTATCTGAATGCTCTTGAAGGAAATGGTGTTCATGTCATTACGGTCAATGACTATCTGGCAGGACGTGATGCTGCTTGGATGGGAAGAATTTATGAATTCATGGGACTGACTGTTGGTGTCAACTCAAGAGAGTTGAATATCTATCAGAAACAGGATATTTACAAGTGTGATATTACATATACCACAAATGCAGAACTTGGTTTTGACTATTTGCGTGACAACATGGTAACACGTCCTCAGGATCGTGTACTTCGCGGTTTGAATTTTGCTGTGATCGATGAAGTTGACTCCATCTTGATCGATGAAGCTCGTACACCTTTGATCATTTCCGGAGGAAAGAAAGAAACAGCAGATTACTACCGTCAGGCAGATATCTTCGTAAAATCATTGAGACCAGAAGATTATGCCATTGATGTGCAGTCAAAAGCCATTAACTTGACAGATTCAGGGGTCGATCATGCGGAAAAAATGTTCAAGATCGACAATCTGTATGATGTTCGTCATGTACAGCTGGTACATCATATTTCACAGGCTTTGAAAGCCAATTATACTATGACAAAAGATGTAGAATATGTTGTCAGTGATGGAGAAATCGTTATCGTCGATCAGTTTACAGGACGTATCATGAAAGGAAGAGCTTTCTCTGATGGATTGCATCAGGCATTGGAAGCCAAAGAAGGATGCAAGATTCGTGAAGAAACTTCTACTTTAGCGACTATCACATACCAGAACTTCTTCCGTTTATATAAGAAATTAGCCGGTATGACAGGTACTGCAAAGACTGAAGAAGAAGAATTCTTGAATACTTACAACATGCGTGTATTGGTGGTACCAACAAATAAACCGGTACAGCGTATTGATTATCCGGATGTGGTATATCGTACACCAAAACTCAAATTTGACGCTTTGATGCAGGAAGCGAAAGAACTTCATGAAAAAGGACAGCCTGTTTTGATTGGTACCATTTCCGTTGAAGTGTCAGAAAGACTTTCTGATATGTTTACCAAAGCAGGAATTAAGCATCAGGTGCTGAATGCGAAAAACCATGCCAAGGAAGCGGAAATTATCAAGCATGCCGGAGAAAAAGGTGCAGTTACGATTGCAACCAACATGGCCGGACGTGGAACAGATATCAAGATCAATGATGAAGTGCGTGCTCTTGGTGGACTTGCCGTGCTTGGAAGTGAACGTCATGAATCTCGTCGTATTGATAATCAGCTGCGTGGACGTAGCGGTCGTCAGGGAGATCCAGGCTTCTCACGTTTCTATGTGTCTTTAAAAGATGAACTGATGGTTCGTTTCGGAAGTGAAAAACTCGAAGGAATCTTTGAAAAACTTGGAGATCAGCAGATTGAATCCAGCATGGTGACAAAAGCGATTTCAAGTGCTCAGAAGCGTGTTGAAGGACAAAACTTCGATATCCGTAAATCCTTATTGGAATATGATGATGTTTTAAGACAGCAGCGTGAAGTTATGTATGAACAGAGAGACTATGTATTGAACAATGAAGATGTTCACTCTGTTGTATATGAAATGTTTAAACGTGTTTATGCGAAATTGGCAGCTGCCAATGCAGATCCAAAATCACAGAAAGTGAATGGGGAAACTCTGCTTCAAGGAATGAAAGTATTAGGTTGTCCAGAAGGACTTGTCACACTGGAAGAAGTTAATGGCAAGGACGTGGACAGCGTGGCAGCCCTCTGTACTGAAAAAGACTGGGAATTCTACAACAACAAGATTGAAGAAGTCAGAGATAATTATCTGCCATTTGAAAAGACAATCGTATTAAAGAATATGGATCGTAACTGGATCGATCACATTGATTCTATGGATAAATTAAGAAGCGGTATCTATTTACGTTCTTATGCACAGAATCAGCCACTTCAGGCGTATGTTGAAGAAGGTTATGCTATGTTTGAAGATATGATGGAAAGCATTGCTCGTGAAGTTGTCTTCTTTGCCAACAGAATGAACATTGAAGTACGTCATAGAGAGTATAAGAAATAATGGAATTCTTTGAAATACGACAGGGTATCGAACATTACTGTGAAAGACTTTCTCAGTTGGGAGAATCTCTGGATCTAGAAGAAAAGAAAAAGAAAATTGAAGCCTACAATCAAGAGATAGAAAAAGAAGGATTTTGGGATGATGCCCGTCATGCGCAGAAAATCATCAATGAATGCAATCATCTGAAGGATCTTGTGGCATCCTATGAATCTCTTGACAATACATTTGAATCCTTTTCACAAACAGTTGAAATTTTAAAAGAAGACATGGATCAGGACATTCTGGAACTCTTAGAGGAAGAATATAACGAAAGCATTCAGACGTTTGAAGATTTTGAAATCAAAGTACTTCTTTCACATGAATATGATCATTCTTCCGCAATTCTTGAAATTCATCCGGGAGCGGGAGGAACAGAAAGTCAGGATTGGGCGGAAATGCTATATCGCATGTATTCCCGCTATGCCGCAAGCCATGGTTACAAGACAACGGTGCTGGATTATCTTCCGGGTGAAGAAGCAGGAATCAAATCAGTTTCTTTGCTGATCGAAGGAGATCTGGCATACGGCTAT
Organism: uncultured Traorella sp.; assembly: GCA_945938205.1. GTDB lineage: Bacteria > Bacillota_I > Bacilli_A > Erysipelotrichales > Erysipelotrichaceae > Traorella. The sequence continues at coordinate 8,650 of CAMEUL010000039.1, forward strand.
CTGAAAGCAGAAAAGGGAGTTCACCGATTAGTCCGAATTTCACCTTTTGACAGTGGTGGAAGACGTCATACCTCTTTTGCCAGTGTGGATGTGGTTCCTCAGTTCAACAATGAAATTGAAATTGAGATCAATCCGAATGATCTTGAAATTGACACTCATCGTGCATCCGGTGCCGGAGGCCAGCATATCAACAAAACAGATTCGGCAGTAAGAATCGTGCATAAGCCAACCGGTATCACGGCAACCTGTCAAGCAGGAAGAAGTCAGCATGAAAACCGTGAACAGGCCATGCTGATCTTAAAATCAAGGCTCTATCAGTTGCAAATTGAGGAGCAGGAAGCCAAACTGGCAGCACTCAAAGGTGAACAAAAGAAGATTGAATGGGGATCCCAGATTCGAAGCTATGTGTTTCAGCCATATCGAATGGTCAAGGATCTGAGAACCAATTATGAAGTCGGAAACGTTCAGGCTGTCATGGATGGCGATCTGGATGGTTTCATCTTTGCATATTTGAAATCACAAATTGAGTAGACTATGTCTACTCTTTTCAAAAGAGGAGGTTCTATGAAAAACACATTATCTGAAATCTTTCTGATCGTTCTTGGAAATTTCTTTGTGGCTATTTCAGTTGCATGTTTTATTGTTCCCAATGAGATCCTATCAGGAGGAGTAGCCGGAGTTTCAGTTGCGTTGCATCCGTTGATTCCATTTATTGATACAACGAACATGATCACGATTCTGACAATTGCACTGTTTGTCATAGGATCAATTCTTTTAGGAAAAGGTTTTTTGTTCAAAACTTTATTAAGCACGATTGTATATCCTATTATATTAAATGTATTAACTTATTTTGTCGCAGGCAGAACCTTTACGGATTCTGCAATTCTTGCATCTTTATATTCCGGTATTTTTGTAGGATTAGGAGTAGGTATCGTATTTCGTACGGGAAGTTCCACTGGAGGCATGGATATTCCAGCTTTGCTCATGGAGAAATACATGCATATGCCTTTGGCTACTGCCTGTATGATCTTAGATGGTGTTACAGTGATGTTAGGTATTGCCACTTATGGAGCAGAAGCAGCCCTGATTGGATTGATCTCTGTCTATGCCAGCTCCATTGTTATTGATAAAGCAATCAGTTTTGGTGATCAGAAAACGAAATCAGTTATGATTATTTCAGACCATTATAAAGAACTAATGGTACAGATTCGAGAAAAAATCGATCGTGGTGCTACACTTCTTCATGGT
>CAMEUL010000040.1 GCA_945938205.1 uncultured Traorella sp.
AAAGGCTGTGGCAGCGTTGGATGAGTTCATGAAGCTGGATCAGGAACAGGTTGATTATATCGTTGCGAAAGCAAGTGTTGCGGCATTAGATCAGCATGGTGTGCTGGCAATGGCTGCCATTGAAGAAACCGGACGTGGGGTCTTTGAAGACAAAGCTACCAAAAAACTGTTTGCCTGTGAACATGTTGTCAACAATATGCGTCATACAAGAACGGTTGGAATCATTCGTGAAGATGATGTAGACGGTATCGTGGAAATTGCGGAACCTGTAGGAGTTGTTTGCGGGATTGTGCCAACAACGAATCCAACATCCACCGCTATCTTTAAATCACTGATCTGTCTGAAGACAAGAAATCCAATTGTCTTTTCATTCCATCCAAGTGCTGTGAAATGTTCCATTCAGGCAGCAAAAGTGGTATATGATGCGGCAGTAGCAGCGGGAGCCCCTGAAAACTGTATTCAGTGGATCGAACATCCTACTATGGAAGGAACCAATGCTTTGATGAATCATAAGGATGTTTCTACGATCCTGGCTACTGGTGGAAACGCCATGGTGCGCGCTGCTTATTCTTGCGGGAAACCAGCCTTAGGTGTAGGAGCAGGGAATGTTCCTGCTTATGTGGAAAAAACATGTAACCTGCGTCAGGCAGTCAATGATATCGTACTCTCTAAAGCATTTGATAATGGAATGATCTGTGCCAGTGAACAGGCAGCCATTGTAGATAAAGAAATCTATGCGGATTTTGTCAAGGAAATGAAATCTTTCGGTGTTTATTTTGTGAACAAGAAAGAAAAAGAAATGCTTGAAAAATATATGTTTGGTGTGACTTCCTATTCCAAAGATGTGGACAATGCGAAGCTCAACAGTGTCATGGTTGGTAAGGGTGCACGCTGGATCGCACAGCAGGCGGGATTTGATGTTCCTGAGAAGACCGTGATCTTATGTGCTGAATGTAAAGAAGTAGGACCTAATGAACCATTGACACGTGAAAAGCTTTCTCCTGTATTGGCAGTTTTGAAGACAGAAACAACAGAAGATGGACTGAACATGTCAGAAAAGATGGTGGAATTTAACGGACTTGGACATTCGGCTGCCATTCATACGAAAAATGAACAATTAGCCAAAGAATTTGGTCTTCGTGTAAAAGCCATTCGTGTCATCTGGAATTCACCTTCCACATTCGGAGGAATCGGAAATGTATATAATGCCTTCCTTCCATCATTAACACTAGGATGTGGATCTTATGGACACAACTCAGTTGGTAATAACGTCAGTGCCGTGAATTTGATCAACGTAAAACGTCTGGGGAGAAGAAACAACAATATGCAGTGGTTTAAGGTTCCATCAAAAATCTATTTCGAAAGAGATTCTATTAAATATCTGAAAGATATGAGAGAAATGAACCGTGTGTTCATTGTCACAGACCGTTCCATGGTGGATCTAGGATTTGTCAATAAAGTGACCGATCAGCTGAACATGAGAAGAAATAAAGTACAGTATCAGCTGTTCTGTGATGTAGAACCAGATCCTTCCATCGCAACCGTTCAGCGTGGTGTGGAAGTCATGAGAAGCTTCCAGCCGGATACGATCATTGCATTGGGTGGAGGAAGCAGCATGGATGCCGCAAAAGGAATGTGGCTGTTCTATGAACATCCTGAAGTTAACTTTGATGATCTGAAACAGAAATTTATTGATATTCGTAAACGTGCTTTCCGTTATCCGGAACTTGGAAAGAAAGCAAACTTAGTTTGTATTCCTACAACGAGTGGTACAGGATCTGAAGTGACTCCATTTGCCGTTATTTCCGACAAGATTGCCAATAAGAAATATCCATTGGCTGACTACTCTTTAACACCAACAATTGCGATCGTGGACCCTGCTTTCACAACCAATCTTCCGGCTTCTATTACAGCCGATACAGGAATGGATGTTTTAACACATGCCACCGAAGCCTATGTTGCGACATTAGCGAATGATTTTACCGATGGATTGTGTCTACAGGCAATCAAGATGGTCTTTGAATATTTGCCTAGAGCCGTACATGACGGCAAAAATGATCTGGAAGCCAGAGAAAAAATGCACAATGCCAGCTGTATTGCCGGTATGGCTTTCGCAAATGCCTTCTTGGGTGTGAACCACTCTTTGGCGCATAAGATCGGAGCTGAATTCCATGTGCCTCACGGACGTGCCAATGCCATCCTGCTGCCACATGTTATCCGATATAATGGTGTTAAACCACAGAAGAATTCCGTATGGCCAAAATATAACTACTATAAAGCCGATGAAAAATATCAGGATATCGCCAAACTGTTAGGTCTTCCAGCCTCTACACCTCAGGAAGCTGTGGAATCTTATGCTAAGGCATGTGCTGAACTGGGTGCCAATGTAGGTATCAAGATGAACTTCCAGGATCAGGGAATCGACGAACAGGTATGGAAGGATGCGGAAAGAAAAATTGCTCTTCTGGCATATGAAGATCAGTGTTCTCCAGCCAATCCAAAATTGCCAATGGTTGATGATATGATCGAAATTCTGGAAAAAGCTTATAAAGGAAACTAATGATTCAAAGAGAGAAATTCAGTTCTCTCTCTTTTTTTTGCTTGATTTATATAACGAAAAAATATATAAGAAACGTTATAAGTACAAAATAAAAAAGTAAAAAGAAAGTAAAAAACGGATATATAAGAGTATACGAATATCTATGGAGGTGAATTTAGTGAAGTACTCATAATTATGAAACATTATGTTTGATTTATTGATTTTCACCGCATACTAACATATAATGTTAGTACGAGGTGAAAATATGTTAGCTAATTATGATATGTTGAAATGTAAACTTCAGAACTATATGGCACCAGATAACAAAATCAAAAGAATGAGTGATTCTGGTGAAATCATAAAATTAACAAAAGATTTATATGAAACAGATAAAAAGACACCCGGTTATCTTGTTGCGAACGCGATATATAATCCATCTTATCTTAGTTTTGATTATGCTTTAGCTTATCATGGATTAATTCCTGAAGCAGTTTACGTCTATACAAGTGCTACATATAAGAAGAAAAAAAGGAAAACATATCAAAATGCGCTTGGTACATTTACATATCGTGATATTCCAAGTGAAGTATATCCGTATGGAATCAAAATAGTAGATACAGATAAATACCCTTATTCTATAGCTACTGCGGAAAAGGCACTTTGTGACAAACTTTATTCTTTACAACCTGTTAAAAATAAAAAAGAAATGATACATTTGCTTTTTCATGATTTAAGAATAGATCAAGATGTATTTGAAAATTTAAATTTTGATGATTTAGCTTTTCTTTGTGATCGATATGGTTCTACAAATTTAAAAATATTAAAGAAAGTAATAGGTGGAAAAATTGCAAACAGTCATACAACAGATGATTGATCGATATCATTCTCAAAATATAGAAGATAAAAGAAATGCCATAAAAGAAGTTATTCAAGAGATCGTTCTTTGTGGTTTAAGTAAATCTCATTTTTTTGATGAAGCGGCTTTCTATGGTGGAACAGCGTTAAGAATATTTTATGGATTAGATAGGTTTTCAGAGGATCTTGATTTTTCATTACTTATCAAAAATCCTGATTTTGATTTTGTTTCATTTTTTTCGCTTTTAAAGTCAACTGTCAACTCATTTGGCTTAAACGTGGATATTCAAATCAAAAGCAAAACCAAAGAGTCTAGTATTCAGTCTGCTTTTCTAAAAGGAGATACAATAGAACAGTTCTTACTTTTTTATCCAGAAAGTGACATTCAAGGTATCAATAAAAATGAAAAGATCAAGATTAAAATAGAAATTGATACGAATCCTCCTGCATTTGCTACATACGAAACTCGATTCAATTTGCTTCCAGTTCCGTATAGTGTCAGACTATATGATGAATCTTCTTTATTTGCAGGAAAAATACATGCTGTAATTTGTAGAGGATGGCAAAGTAGAATTAAAGGAAGAGATTTATATGATTATGTCTTTTTTCTAAGTCATAAAACTAAATTAAATCTTCCTCATTTAAAAGAAAGACTTGTTGAATCAGGTTATATATCCCGACAGGATGAGTGCTCGCTTGAAGATGTAAAAAAAATGTTGAATCAAAGATTTAGTGAGATAGATTTTGATCAAGCTAAATTAGATGTAATTCCATTCATCAAAGATATAAGTACCATAGATATCTGGTCACAAGAGTTTTTCACAAGCATCACTTCAGAGTTGACCGCAAATAATGAATATTAAAAATTCACTGTCAAAGTGAATTTTTTTATGAATAAAGTTTCATGAAATCACATAGCCAAACAAGTAAAGATTTGGTATGATTAGAGCGGTGATGAAAATGATAAAATGTATCGCAAGTGATCTAGATGGGACCTTATTGTATAAGGGACTTCTTTCAGAAAACAATAAAAAAGCCATTCAAATGATCCAGGAAAAAGGAATTGAGTTTATTATCGCAACCGGACGTGATTTTTCTCAAACTAAGCATCTTTTTGATGAGTTTGGTTTTTCTTGTGACAGTATCCTGTTAAATGGAACTTGTTTTATAAACAGCAAACTGGAAGTGGAATTCACGATCGGACTTGAAAAGGAAAGTGTACGTCAGGCCTGTGAACTTGTTTTAAATAAAGGATTAGGCATCATGTTCTATACAAAAGACAAGGTGGTTTGTTTTAAAAATAAAGCACTGGTCTGTGAAGATTTCTCTGCAGCTTTGTTTGAATATTCTAAAGATATTGTTACCTATGAGTTTTATGAAGCGATTGAAGAATATCACGATCTGGATGAAATGATGGCACAGGGACCGCTTAGCTGTGAAATCATGAGCCGCAATGGTGAATTGGTCGAAGAAGTCAAAGAAGAACTGAAAAAGATTGAAGGGATTGATGTGACTAGTTCAATTCCAAAGGAAATTGAATTTACTTCGATTCATGCCAGTAAAGGAAAGGCTCTTCAGAAGGTTTGTGAACTTAAAGGATATAAACAAGATGAAGTCGTTGTTTTTGGTGATGGCGGAAATGATATTTCTTTATTTGAGTGCTTTGATAGAGCTTATGCCATGGGCAATGCCGATCCTGTGATCAAAAAGGTCGCTAAGCATACTTGTTTAAACTGTGAGGAGGATGGCTTCTATCATAAAGTGATGGAACTGTTGGAGGAAGATAATGGATAAGACGATCTTTTGCTTTGACATTGATGGAACCTTGCTGACCTTTGATCATCGTATTCTGGATTCAACCATTGAGACCATTCAAAACATTCAAAGTCAGGGACATAAGGCAGTGATTGCTACCGGAAGAAACTATGGTTCTGTGAAAACAACAGGTCTTTTGGATAAGATCAAATGGGACGCTTATGTTTTAAATAATGGTCAATGTGTGCTGGATGAAAATTTTCAGCCGATCCATGAAGAAACTTTGGATCAAAAAACCATTGAAAAAATCATTGAAGTGTCCAATCGTGAAGGATGGACCTGCTGTCTTGAAACGGTATTTTATTGGTTTACGATTCAAGAACCCAGTGAATATACAATTGAAACACATCGCTTCTTTAATGAAGTGTGTCCTCAAAAACAAGAATATGATCCTTCTATGAAGATCATCATGGCGATGGCATATGCACCAAAAGGATATGATTATGCACCTTATAAAGAAATTGAAGGATTGACCGTGGATCCGGGATTTTCTGCATATGCCGATCTGACCAAAAAAGGCTGTCATAAATATACGGGCATTGAGAAATGCATGGAATACTTAAAATGCACCAAAAGTGTCTGTTTTGGGGATGGCAGCAATGATATTGACATGATTACTCTTGCAGATGTGGGAGTGGCTATGGGGAATGCCATTGAGGAACTGAAAGAAGTCAGTGATATGATCACAGACACCAATGAAAAAGATGGCATTTATCATGCCATCCAAAAACTTGGATATTTATAAAGATGCGTAAGCATCTTTTAATGTGCATAGTTCTTCGCTTGAGTGGTAAACAGATGATAATATAGGGAATCTTTTTTCTTCATAAGATTGGCATGGGTATCAAAGTGCTGCATTTTCCCATGATCAAGGACAAGGATCTTGTCACAGAAGATGGAAGAGGACATACGGTGGGAGATATAAAGGGCGGTTTTGCCTTTTGCCAGGGCGTTGAAATTTTCATAGATTTCAGCTTCTGCCAAAGGATCCAGAGCACTGGTAGGTTCATCCAGGATCAACAGATCTGCTTCTTTTGCCAAAGCACGGGCAATCGCAATTTTCTGCGTTTGTCCACCGGAGAGTTCGACTCCTTTTTCATCATAGGATTTATAAAGAATGGAATTCCATTTTTCAGGCAATGCCTCAATAACTTCACCTACACCTGTATCATAACAGAGCTTTTTAACTTCTTCTAATGGAAGGGTAAGCGAAACATTGTCTTTGATGGACATCGCAAACATTTTATAGTCCTGGAAAACACTGCTGATCTTTGCCATGTAGGAATTCATTTCATAATCGGCAATGTCTTTGCCGTTGATGAGGATTTTTCCATGGGTAGGGGCATACAAGCGAGTGATCAGCTTCACTATGGTTGTCTTTCCGGCACCAATCAGTCCAACAATGGAGATTTTTTCATTTTTATGAATTTCAAAAGACAGATCATCCAAAATGAGCTGGGTTGTATTCGGATAGGCAAAACTGACATGGTCAAAGGTAATGGTTTCGATTTCATCCAGAAGAGAACTTCCATTATTACTTGCTTCAGGAAGATCCATGAGCTCCAGGATCGGTTTGACATATTCTATCCCACGCATGAAGGTACTGCTGACTTCAATCAGTTGGGTGATGCAGTCTGAAAAAGTGATGGCAGCGGAAACACTCAAACTGAAACTGGAGATGGAAAGCTGCAATACCAATGTTCGTATCCCTACAATAGCATAGATGAGAGACATCTGAATGTAACGAAGCGTTGAAATGGCTGACTGGTAAAGTGACATCTTGATTTCCAGTTTTGTGAATTGGTGAAACAGTTTCTTTGCGAAACCATTGAATTTGTTATACATCAGAAAATCCTTCGCATTTTTGTCATTGATGAGTGTTGTCAGATAGTAATTGTACTTGAAATTGATCGGCAAGAGATCATGGAAGAACTGAATCTGCATGTTCATGGACATTTTGACGAGCAAGATATTCAGAAGAATGCCTAAGATAAGGATCAAGATCAAGATGGGATCAAAGCTAAAAAGGATCACACCTAAACCAAAGAGAGTCATAAGGTTAGAAAATATTTTGAAGAAACCATCACAAATAGAATAGACAGCTCCCATGTTGTTGACTCCCATTTCCGCATTTTTCTGAAGTTCCATAATGGAGGCATCTTCAAGATAAGAAAACTGCAGTCGCATGATCTTTTCAGAAGTTGCTTGATTGACCGCTTGATGAAGAGCATCTGAATGGATCTGCAGGCTACGGCCGACAAGTTTATGGAAAAAGAGAAGAACAGCTTCCAAAATTACAAGGAAACAAGCTGTCTTTATGGCATTTTCCATTTGGTTCTGTTCCATTTGTCCAATCAATAATGAAATCGTGTAAGCGGAGAGAAAGGCCTGAGCCGTCGTGATCAGTGCCAATGCCAGCATGACGAAGAAATATTGTTTATGCAAGCTGTAAGCAAGTTTTAAAAAACGAAATAATATATTTTTCTGTTTCATGCGCTGACTCCTTCCTGATAGTACTGTCCCTGTACCTCAAACATATGATAATATCCTTTTTTGGCGGCCATCAGCTCATCATGTGTTCCATATTCCTGTAAACCATTTTCATCAAAAAAGGCAATTTTGTCACAGAACTTGGTAGAGGAGAGACGATGGGAGATATAAATGGCGGTTTTATTTTTGATTAGATCATCAAAAGACTGATAGATTTAAGCTTCTGCCAAAGCATCCAAAGCACTGGTAGGTTCATCCAAGATGACTACATTGCCGTTTTTGTATAAGGCACGGGCAATGGCTATTTTTTGTTTCTGTCCTCCTGAAAGATCCAATCCGTCCGGATGAACTGTTTTTATAAGTGGGGTATCGTATTTGAGTGGAAGACTTTCAATCTTTTCCTGTAGTCCAACACGTTTCAGACAGTCTTTTCCGCGTTTTATTTCCTTCTCATCGGTGACTGTTCCAATAACATTTTCTAAGATGCTTCCGGCATAGATTTCATAATCTTGAAAAACAGTTGAAAACATTTTGTAGTATTCCTGGCGATTGAATTCCTTGATGTTGATCCCATTGATCAGAATTTCTCCGCTTTCCGGTTCGAAAAGACCTGAAATCAGTTTTACCAGTGTTGTTTTTCCGGCACCATTGGTTCCAACGATGGCCAATTTTTCATGAGCGAAAATCTTGAAACTGAAATCTTTATAAATATATTTTTCACAATTTGGATAGCGAAAGCTTACATTTCTGAATTCAATTTCGATGGCTTGTTCAGAATCCAAAGCATTTCGTCCATTTTCTTTGACAGGTGCATATTCCGGCTGATCCATCATTTGAAAATAAGTGGAAGACAGTTTTAGATCTCTGACAAGGGTACTAGCATTTTCTGAGAAAGTACGCATGATGGTCGTGAAACTGACGATCATGGATAAATATAAAGAGACCATTGGCAATGTGAGTTCGCCATTGAAATAGCCCAGAACGACCAACATAAAGGAGATGCCATCCTGAAAGAATAAGGCTATTAGTTCAAAAAGACCGACTTTGAAACGCTTGTTTTCGATATCGCGAATGACCTGTATATAATCTTTGGATTTGATGCGATAAAGCTGCATCAAGGCATCTTTCAAATGAAAAACACGAATATCTTTCCCATAAGAAAAATCACTGCAGGTTTTATTGAAATAATTTGCTTGTCGATAGGCTTTGGCTTCATCATCCTCACGAGAATGTGCATAATTTGCAACAGATCGATTCACCAGTGTAATAATAATGGTGGAAAGAATGCAGAGAAGAGAGATCCAAACACTGAAGCGTGAAATCAAAAGGTAAAATAGAAAAATGCTGACGATTTCCGCACTCAGTCTGTTGATCATCGTATAAACGTGTTGAAAGCCACGTCCATCGCTATCTAAAGTAGTAAAGCCCACTTGGATATGATCTTGAAATTTTGAATCTTCGATATAGGCATAATTCACATCATGATACATTTTAATGCAGTTGTTGAATTCATTTTGACGAAGACGGATAAAGAGAGAATCGGAGTATCCATCCAGCATGGTTTTCACAACAAATAAAAGGATGCTGGCTATTGTCAGAATGAGAATGGTTTGAATCAGTTCCTGCTGATTTTGTGTTTTGAGAATGACATCCAGGATCAGCTTGGTGTAAAAGGTTGCAAGTACAGGAAGACATCCTCCACAGAGAGCCGTCAGAAAATAACACATATATAATCGAGAAATATGGTTTTCTTTGATCAGATGCAACTGTCGCATCAGAATTTTAAAAGGGGTATATTGCTTCATGGTATTCCTTCTTTCTGCCCCCATTTTATGAAAGAGCGATGTTAGAAACAAGCACTTTGTGGTTGAATCACTCAACTGTTTGTGGAAATGAATCCAACGCATGGTTGAATACAAAAAAACTGCCACATTTTGTGGCAGATGTCATTATTCTGTAAACAATAGATCCGTATAGTCCGGGAATGGCCAGTTTTCTTTTGGCGTCATGGTTTCAAGGGTATCGGCTGCTTTTCGAAGTTCTTCCATTTTCTTGAGAATGACGGTGGAATAATGAATACCCTGTTCATAAGGCTGAAGCTTTTCAGCCACATTTTTTTCTCTTTCAAGATCATTCATGGCATTGACCATGTCTTT
>CAMEUL010000041.1 GCA_945938205.1 uncultured Traorella sp.
ACCTCTATAGAATGAATTTCATCTTCGAAATTTTTCTATTTCGTTACAGCCTCCTGTTTGATATATTGGAATTTGACGAACTTACAAATTTTTTAACAAAACATACTCAAAAACTACTAAAGATATTACATACCCAAAGACTAAAAACAGTGTCAGAAAAATAGATCTAGATGATGTAACATGTGAAATGCTAAATGATTATCTAGATATCTGCAAAAAATATGATGGTTTTGATGAAAATAAATTTATCTTTGGTTTCCATAAACCATATTCATACACCACTCTAGCACATCATAAAGATATATACATTAAACTGTCAGGAGTTAAATACATTCGTATGCATGATTTTAGGCACTCTCACGCTTCTTTGCTCATTACCAAAGGAATACCTATCACAGCAGTAGCAGAGCGACTAGGAGATAATGTAGACACCGTAATGAGCGTATATGCACATTTGATGAAAGAATCGAATGAAAAAATTAAAAATATTCTAAACAATTTATAAAATTTACGCCATATTTACGCCACATACGCTTAATACAATAAAAAAAGCCTTTAAAATAAGGCTTTTATCGTCAATGGAGCAGATGAGGGGAATCGAACCCCCGTATCAACCTTGGCAAGGTTGTGTTCTACCATTAAACTACATCTGCATGGCGGTCTAGATGGGACTCGAACCCACGATCTCCTCCGTGACAGGGAGGCATGTTAACCACTACACCACTAGACCACATGAAATAATGAATGGCGCAGAAGGAGGGATTTGAACCCTCGCGCCAGTTTCCCGGCCTATACCCTTAGCAGGGGCACCTCTTCAACCACTTGAGTACTTCTGCAGTGTTTGACTTATTTCATGCCTTAATATAATAGCATACAGGCGAGAAATTGGCAACATAAAAATTAAAAATCAAATCAGAGAAATGAGATCAAGGATCAAACCTTCACGAATCTTTAGCCGAAGAAAATACTTTTTCAGATAATCATTCATCAATTTTACGATTGTATCAATGTCTTCACTTTTCCCGTGGCACCTTAATTCTGCACCACAGCTAGTACATCCTCCGATGGAATGCAAAGTATAGTCAAATCCTTCTTTTCTTAACAGCTGATTGACTTCAAAGATCAGATTAAAATGTAATTCGCTCATATTCCCTCTCTATCATATAACAAGGTAACTTCCAAGATGGCTTTTACAATCTGAAGAAGCACTTTTCTGGAAGCATCATCCAGATCTCTTAATCCCTGCACTGCTTGAAATATCTGAGCAGGCCCAATCGTTTTAATGTCGCCCAATGTATGGATATTGCAATCATAGATCAGTTTGAAGGTTTTTACAATCAAACCGCTTCTCGATGACATGTCCATATTCATAAGAACATTATTGAGGGTCGTCAAGGCTTTTTCACCTCACTGATTACACTGGCATATTCAAAATGATCATCTTCTATTTTCCAGCTGAAAGGATCATGCTGCATCAAACCAATTTGTGTTGTCTCTAGGATCTTTGTGGCTTCCTCATGCATGAAAAGACGTCCAAAAACAGAACTGGTTGGGATATAGGCATGAATTTTCTCACAAATTTTCTGCATGCCTTCCTGCTTCCAAATTCTTTCATCAAAACCCGGTCCATCGAAATTATCCACACGTACAATTCTTTTTTTTGTTTTATTGCTGCAGAATGCAGCTGCATACATTGCAAGGTTGCCCCCTTTGGAGTGACCTCCTACATAAAGCGGTATTCTCTGAAACGTTCTTTCAAAGAAACCTTCCTCACGAAGGACAAAATCCAAATAATCAGCTGCCTTTTTTTGAGAAAGCACTGCATCAGAACAGCACATCAGAAAATCTTCCTTCCAGCCAACAAGCGTATCATCCGTCCCCCGAAAAGCAATATATTTCCATTGCTTTTCATACTGAAACATCATCACTGAAAACTGCACATTTCGGGTTTCATCCACTTCATTGACAAAACCGCTTAAAACAAGATCCTGATATCGTGGCCATTTGACCATTTCTTTTAATAGTTCATAACTTCTTTTTGTTAAAGAAATTCTCTTTTTCAGTGTTTCAATATCATATAGTTCAAAAAAGATATCACTTGCTTTTTTGAGAGTCATAGGGTGCAAAAGCACGTGATCTAAATTTTCATAACAAAGTGTTGAAAAAAGCAATGAATCCACTTCATTGATAGGTTTCTCTTGAAAACTAAAATTGCCATACGCCTCAACATAACCAAGTAAATCCATATCGTACCCCTTTGTTATACCATGATATGCTAACTTGTCTTTTTATTCAAGAAGTATTTCTCTTTTCTTCATCCTCTCCTTTGAAATGAGGCTGTTTCGTGGTATAATACTAAAGTTAAAGTGAGGAGAGTGTTGTCATGCTGAAATTTATTGAACATATTGACGGGAAAACTCATGATGAATTCATTCAGAAATCCCCTTATTGTTCACTCTTGCAGTCCTCAAAATGGGCTTGTATCAAGGATAACTGGAATCATGAAATCGTAGGTGTCAAAAAAGATGATGAACTGGTTGCCAGTGCACTTGTTCTGATCAAACCATTGCCACTGCACATGAGCATGATGTATATACCAAGAGGTCCTGTAATGGATTTCAATGATGTTGAACTGATTCGTTTTTTCTTCGATAACCTGAAACAATGGGCTAAAAAATATCATACTCTGTTTATCAAACTTGATCCTAACATTCACGTAAAAGACTACAAACTCGAAGAAGTGATGGAAAACTATTACGACGGTACTTATCAAATCATAGATAACCTAAAGCAAGGAAATCTCATTCATCAAGGATTCACAACCTACATGGAGGAAAGTATCCAACCTAGATTTCAGGCAAATGTATACAAATGTGATGATTTTGAAGAAAGCCTTCCCCGTCATACAAAACGCCTTGTGAAAGATGCACTAAAACATCATGTTCAAGTGGAAAAAGCAGATATTTCTGCATTAAATCAATTTGCAGAGGTTGTGAAAAAAACAGAAAACAGAAAAAATGTAAGTCTCCGTAATTACGAATATTTTGACAAACTAATGAAAACCTATGGTGATGATGCGTATCTGTTTCTTGCTAAAGTGAATATTGAAAAGACACTTAATGATTTATATCAGCAGCAGGAAGATAATTCAAAAGATCTTGCTTCTCTGAAACAGAACTCACCTAAAAAAGAAAGACGTCTTTTGGATATTAAGGCTTCACTTGAAAAATCAATTGCGGAATTTGAATCCTTTAACGATGAATATCAGGGTGATACTGTCATAGCCGGAATACTCTCTGTCAAATTTGGAAACACAATGGAAATGATTTATGCAGGAATGGATGAACATTTCAAGAAATTCATGCCACAGTATTATCTCTATATTGAAAATATGAAATATGGTTTTGATCATGGCTGCGATTATGCCAATATGGGTGGAATTGAAGGTGATTTAAATGATGGTTTGACCCAATTCAAATCTAATTTCAATCCAATGATCAATGAATATATTGGCGAATTTGATTTACCTGTTAATGGTCTTCTGTATCATTTATCGAAAAAAGCCTATACATTCCGTAAAAAAAGAAATCTAAAGAAATAATGGAGGAAACATGTTATTTTGTGAATTAAACGAAAAAGAATTTGAACAGTTTTCAACATCCTATCCTGAAAAAAACATCTGGCAAACGACACAGATGGCTCATTTAAGAGAAAAAAGAGGTTTTACTGTTTATTATGTTGGAATCAAAGAAGAGGATAAAATCATTGCTGCCGCAATGCTTACAAGCAATCCTTCTCTTGGAAAGTATCTTTCTTTTCAGTCAGTTCGTGGTTTTCTGATTGACTACAGTAATACTGAACTTCTGACTTTTTTCCATCACCATCTGATTGAATTCATCAAACAAAAGAATGGAATGGTATTTAGAATTGACCCCTATCTTCCTTATGTTGAACGTGATTTAGATGGAAATGAAGTCAAAGATGGTTTCAGCAATCGTCCTATCTTTGATACCTTCCTTTCTTTGGGATACAAGCATACAGGTTTTTTTAGAGGAAACATCAATACATTGGAACCACGATGGATGTATCAGATTCCATATAAAGGAAGAACACCTGAAGAACTTTTGGCTTCTTTTGAAAGAAAAACAATTCGCAGTATTCATAAAGCAGAAAAATACCATGTGACCGTACGTGAACTTCCTTTTGATCAACTTGATTTATTCATGAAAGTGATGGATCATACGGAAAAAAGAAGAGGTTTTACAGGAAGAGGCAAAGAATACTATGAAAATCTCTATAAAATCTATAAAGATGACATCACTTTTCTGTACACTGAGCTAAAAGTTGATGACTACATTGCAAGTCTTCAAGAAGATCTGAATGAAATGATCAAAGAAAAAGAAACAGCTCAAAAGAAATATGATGCCATGCCATCCACAAAAATGCAAAATAAACTGCAATTGGCAAGCAATCAGGTGGATCAGTTACACGAGAAGATCCAAGAAGCCCAAAAGTTGAAAGAAACCGATGGAGAAGTACTAGTACTAGCCAGTGGTACCATCTTCACCTATGGTGATGAAACTATGTGTCTGATCAGTGGTGTTTATGACAAATACATGAAATTTGCGGCACCTTATGCTATGCATTGGTATATGATGAAAAAGAGCATTGCCATGGGACAGAAACGCTATAATCTGTATGGAATATCGGGTATTTTTGATGAAAGTGCAGATGACTACGGTGTTTATCTTTTTAAAAAAGGCTTCAATGGTGAAGTCATCGAACTCATGGGAGTCTTTGATTATGTGGTAAACCCGTTCATGTATAAAGTTTATGACTCTCTACGCAATATCAAACATAAAATACTGAAATAAACAGCTTCGGCTGTTTTTTTAATCACACATTCTTACATTATTTTCAAATTGAGGTTTAAATCCTACAGTGTTATAATGTTAGAGTAATATAAATAAAAAAAGAGAGGAGCCGACATGTTTAAATTTTTCAAATCTCTTCCCTACCATATAAAAAGTGCTTTTAAAAACATCAAACGTAATATCGCGATGTCAATTTCCAGTGCAAGTGCTGTTACACTGACCTTGATCATGGTCATGTTGTTTCTGTTTGTTGCCGGAAATGTAATGAATTTTGCTGATAACATTGAAGACTGTCTGAAGATCCATGTCAATATTTCACTCGATCAAACAAAAGATGATGAACAAAGGATCCTTCAAAGCATCAAAGCCATTCCTCATGTAACAAAAGTTCAATTTTCAAGTAAAGATGAACAGTTTCAGTTGTTAATCAAAGACAAAGAAGAAAAATATAAGGAATTGTATCAAAATATTATAGAAGAAGGAAATCCATTATATGATGTTTATATAGTTGAAGTAAGATATGGCAATGATCTAAAAAGCGTTGCGTCAAGCATCGAACAGATCGAAGGTGTTGAAAACGCCAATTATGGAGGCGAAAGTGCCATTAAACTGGTCAATACGCTTCAGTCTCTGCAAACTGGCGGATTGATTTTTGTTGCCGCATTATCCTTTTTGGCTTTATTCTTGATTTCCAATACCATCAAACTGACGATTTACGCCAGAAAATCTGAAATTGCCATTATGCGCAATGTTGGTGCCACGAATGGATTTGTGAAAACTCCTTTCATGATCGAAGGCATAATCATTGGTTTTATGGGCAGTATTCTTCCGATCATCCTTACTTTAGTTGGATATCGTTTGTTGTATGAGAAGTTAAATGGAGAATTATTCTCTTCTGTATTTGCTTTACAGCCATTTTACCCATTTGCTTGGTGGGTATCTCTAATTCTTCTTATTGGAGGTATTCTGGTTGGATTTGTAGGAAGTTTTGTATCAGTAACAAAATATTTGAGGTTTAAGCGATGAAAAAAACAAAGAAATATATGATTCTTACTCTTGCAGGAATACTTAGTATTTCATGTCTTTCTTCAAAAGTACTGGCAGTGGATTATGCTGCTGATGAAGCGTATTATGCTTCATTGTGCAGTGGTCTGATCAGCCCCAAGGATGAAAACTATCAGATATGTCAGGGATATAAACAATATCTTCTGAATAAAAAATATGATTTGGAGAAAACTCAAGGAGATCTGCAGAATAAGATTAATGAAGTAAAAGCAAATATTCAGCTTCTGTCAGCACAAATCAGTGAATTCTTAGGCAGGATAGCAGAATTGACCATGAATATTGAATCTCTTCAAAACCAGATCAAAAAAATGAATGAAAATCTGGAAGTTTTGGAAGTCACTATCCAACAGAAGGAAGAGGATATTCAGACAAAAAAAGAATACATCGTCGCAAGAATGCGCTCTGCTCAGTATCAGAATACAGTGAATCCTTATCTTGATTTCATTATGGGAGCTACAAATTTCATTGATATGTTGAATCGAGTATCTATTATTTCTCAGTTAGACAAAGCTGACAAAAATAAAATGGATGAGCTTGAAAAAGATATTCAGGCACTAGAAGAAAATAAAGCAGAAGTCGAACGTCAGAAAGAACTGATTGAAGCTCAGAAAATCGATATGGACCGTCAGCTAGAAGAAGTGGAAACTTATAAAAATGCGACTGAGTCTTTGCGTGCTGAGTTTGAGTCTCAGGAAGCATTACTGATGGAACAGATGACACAGAATCAGTCCTACATAGATCAGATAGCAGCCAGCATTCCAGCCTTTACAGGAGATATTCCAGAAAGTTCTGCCGGATTCTCCATGGTTGTAAGTGGATATAAGAGTGCAGGAACTTGGGCTTATCCAAGCGGATCTTTCCATGCAGGAATGGATATCGCCGGTAATGTTGGTGATCCTATTTATGCCCCATTCAATGCGAAAATCGTTATGACTCACGATGGAGAGGACACTTATAATTCCTGGGGACAGGGACTCTTTGGTGGAGGAAATGTCGTCATCATGGTAGGTCAGGTTAATGGAAGAACCTATGCCCTTGAACTGGCGCACATGCAGAAAGGCTCTGTAATGGTCAGTCCAAACCAGGTCGTTTCACAGGGACAGCAAGTTGGACGAAGAGGATCCAGCGGATATTCCACAGGACCTCATACCCATATTGAATTATATGACTGTGGTAACATGAGCATTGAAGAAGCATACAATCAATTAAGAAGCGGTTATTATTTCTTCCGAGTACCACTGAATTATTCCGGAAGCTGTGAGGCAAGAGGCTATACACCTTGCCGTCTGCGTCCTGAAAACTTTATTCCTTATTAAGACATGCAATCGCATGTCTTTTTCATATAATAAAAAAACTGACAAATGTCAGTTGAATTGTTAATGGTGCGGGCGATGCGATTTGAACGCACACGAGCATACACTCACTACCCCCTCAAAGTAGCGTGTCTACCATTCCACCACGCCCGCATGTACTCATTTATTTTACCATTTTTCTGCTAGATGTCAAATAGTTTTTTAGAATAGATAATATCATAGAGAATCAGGAGATAAAACTATTTCTATAATAAAACAAAACAACCCTATAGGTTGTTCTTTGATCATTGGCCTCCTCATCCAGACTCGAACTGGAAATTCTGCCTTAGGAGGGCGGTGTTATATCCCTTTAACTATGAGGAGATGGCGCGCTCGAAGGGGCTCGAACCCTCAACCTTTTGAATCGGAATCAAATGCGCTATCCAGTTGCGCCACGAGCACACACGAATATTCTACCATAATCTTACTGCAAAAGGAATAGAAAGATGTTTTAGACAAAATCATCCTTTTGTATTAGCACTCGTATTGACAATGTGCTAACAGAATGGTATAAATATGTTAGCACTTAAGTATGGCTAGTGCTAACAAAGGAGTGATTGTATGTTAAAGCCATTACATGATCAAGTGATTTTAAAAAAAGAAGAAGTAGAAACTAAAACATCAAGTGGTATTCTTATTGCCACCGAATCTAAAAAAATGCCAAGCATGGGAAAAGTCATTGCGAAAGGTCCAAAATGTGAAGCGGATATTCATGAAAATGATAAAGTCGTCTATAAAGAATATGCCGGTACAAATGTAACCATTGATCACGAAGATTTTATCGTTATCAAAGAAGAAGACATTTTAGCGATCGTTGAATGGGAGGAAATAATATGAGCAAAGAAGTAAGATATTCAAGTGATGCCAGAAAGAGCATGCTGAAAGGTGTTAATACACTAGCCGATGCTGTATGTGTAACATTAGGTCCAAAAGGAAGAAATGTAGTATTGGAAAGAAGCTATGGTTCCCCACTGATTACCAATGATGGTGTTACCATTGCCAAAGAAATTGAACTGGAAGACAAATTTGAGAACATGGGAGCTAAACTCGTATATGAAGTAGCCAATAATACCAATGATGTAGCCGGTGATGGTACTACAACAGCTACGATCTTAGCACGCAGCATGATCAATCAGGGCATCAAAGCTGTTGATAAAGGATACAATCCTGTATTGATGCGTGAAGGAATTGAATATGCAAGCAAAGAGGTTGCAAAAGCGATCCTAAAGAATTCTCATACAGTCGAAACCAACAGCGATATTGCTTCTGTAGCGACAATCTCAGCCGGAAGTGCTGAAATCGGAAATCTGATTGCGAAAGCTATGGATAAGGTCGGAAAAGATGGCATCATCAATGTTGATGAATCCAATGGATTCGATGATGAACTGGAAATCAGTGAAGGACTTCAGTATGATAAAGGATATGTATCTCCTTATATGGTCAGCGATCATGACAAGATGAGCGTGGATATGGAAAATCCATATGTCCTTGTAACCAATCAGAAAATCAATACCATTCAGGAACTCTTGCCAGTTCTGGAACAGATCGTTAAGACAGGACGTCCATTCCTGCTGATTGCCGAAGACTTTGAAAACGAAGTTATTTCTACTCTTGTTTTAAATAAATTAAGAGGAACTTTCAATGTCGTTGCAACCAAAGCTCCTGGATTTGGTGACAACCAGAAAGAAATTCTAATGGATATTGCTGCTTTGACCAATGCAACCTTCTTCAATAAGGATTTGAATATGAAACTGGAAGATGCAACTTTGGATCAGTTAGGAACCATCAAAAAAGTATTAGTCACAAAAGACAATACAACTCTCATCAGCGGTAGTGAAACCAACGAAAATGTTTCAAAACGTATTGAAGAAATCAAGAGCCGCATCGAATCAAGTACCAGTGATTATGACAAGAAACAGTTCAAGGAACGTTTAGGAAAACTGACCAATGGTGTCGCAACCATCAAAGTAGGTGCTACTACTGAAAGTGAACTGAAAGAAAAGAAACTGCGCATTGAAGATGCTTTGAATGCAACCAAAGCTGCTGTCAGCGAAGGAATCGTTATTGGTGGAGGAGCTGCCTTAGTTGAAGCCTACAAAGAACTGAAACCAACATTGAAGAATGAAAACAAAGACGTACAGAAAGGTATCAATATTGTCATGGAATCTCTGTTCACTCCAATCTCACAGATTGCAGAAAATTCCGGATACAATTCTGAAGACATTATCGAACTTCAGAAAATTGCAGACAAGAATCATGGATTTGATGCCAAGAGCGGTCAATGGGTCGATATGTTTGAAAAAGG
>CAMEUL010000042.1 GCA_945938205.1 uncultured Traorella sp.
TTTTCAGACTGTTGACAAATGTAGTCGACAGTCTTTTTAAAATATGATAGAATAAACATGGCAAAAAGATACCTATTTTACCCAAATTCATTGTCTCTTTTTGCCTTTTTATGTGCAAAATATGGTATAATATTAACGGGTAAAAGAGGTAGATATTATGACAATGACCAACAGACACAACCGCAAAAGCGATTGTTTTATTTTCTTAACAATAGAAGAAATGGTACCACAAGATCACCTGGTAAGAAAACTGGAAGCAGGAATCGATTTCAACTTCATCTACAAAAAAGTTGAAACCCTGTATAGTTCAGTTGGAAAACCAAGCATCGATCCTGTGGTACTTTTTAAATTGCTTATCCTAAATATCGTAGACGGAAATAACTCGATGAGAAAAACATGTGAAAGAGCACAAACAGATATGGCCTATCGATGGTTCTTAGGGTTAAGTGCTTTTGAAAGTGTACCGAATTATTCAACTTGGAGTCAAAACTATATAAGAAGATATAAGGATTCTCAAATATTTAATGAAATCTTTGACGAGATATTGTCTCAAGCAATCAAGAAGAAATTCGTAGATATAGAAACAGTATTTGGCGATGGAACACATCAAAAAGCAAATGCAAATAAAAATAGGAATCATAAAGAAGTCGTAGAAATCACAGCCAAAAAGTATGAAGACGCACTCTTGAAAGAAATCAATGAAGACCGAGAATGCATCGGTAAAGAATTGGTTGAATCTACCATAAAAACAGAAGTGATCTTTGATGAGGAAACAGGTGAAGAAATAAAAGTGGCAAAGATGAAAGAAATCACAGTTTCCGATCATGATCCAGAAAGCGGATTATTCCACAAAGGAGAAAAGCAAAAGTGCTTTGCCTATGCCCATCAGACATTTTGTGATAAGAGAGGGTTCGTATTAACAGTAAAAACCGTTCCTGGGAATGTACATGATAGTGTTGTATTCTTTGATGCTTATAAAGAACTGAATGAGAGATTTCCAGGAAAGATAAAGAATGTATCATTGGATGCAGGATATAAGACACCGGCTATATGCAGAGAGATCATAGAAAACGGACAAAAAGCATATATGCCCTATACGAGAACAAAAGGAAAGAAAGGAAATCTAAAGAAGTCAGAATTCGTTTATGATGAAGAATATGATTTCTATATATGCCCTAATGAGAAAACGCTCTATTATACAACTACAAACAAAGAAGGATATCGAGAATATAAATCAGATCAAAAAGACTGTGAAGCATGTCCACTAAAAGCAAGATGTACAAAAAACAAGGTCAGGACAATTAGTCGACATATATGGGAAGGATATCAAGAGCAAGTCGAAGATCTACGGCATACGGACGAATGGAAAGAGATTTATCCATTAAGAAAAGAATCCATCGAAAGAGTATTTGCAGACTGTAAAGAGAAGTTTGGAATGAGATTTACACGATTAAATGGGCTTCAAAAGAATCAGCATCAATCGCTGATGATTTTTGCGTGTCACAATTTAAAAAGAATGGCATTATGGAGCTGGAAAGCAGCATAATGGACCATTCAATTACTGTTTTATATAGGCTTGTTTACAAAAAAATCATCATATATTAGAAAAAAATTGGAGATTCAAAATTCTCATCAATTTTGAACCCCCAATTTGTCAACAGTCTGAAAAATAACAGACTGTTATTTTTTTTGGCATATTTAAACCTTTATCGCATATATGATAGTAGGAGGTGGTATGATGATCCAGCTAAGCGATGAAACATTAAAAGGGATGTATGGGAAGGTCATCACAACAAGTGCTCTTCTGGCTTATCTGGCAATTGCTGCAGGTGCAGCGGCTATCATCAAAATTCTGACTTCTTCAAAAGGCAGAGTTCAGATTCCGGGAATCAATATAACATGGGGAAACTAGGCTTGGTTTTGAAGATGTCATCATAAGATGATAGAGAGGTGGCACATGAACAGAAAATCGGCAACTTTGTTTCTTGGAATAAGTTTGAATATTCTTTTTACTGCTTTGTTTCTTCTGATGATCTCTTATTGGAAAGCAGACAGTGGAGAAATCACATTACATATGAATCAAGTCGGCGTGTTCAAAGAGAGTGCGAATGCAGAATCATGTAAGGAAAAAATCAGGAAAATGGGAATGGATGCTTATTCTTATGAGAATGATGATCTCATCATGGTTGTCACCTCATTAAATATGAATGAAAATCTGTGCATTGAAGATCAAAAGAAACTTTCTTCAGAACAGATCAGTAGTGTTTTGAAAAAAGTGACTTCCTCTGATTCCAAATTTAAGAAAGCCGTTGAAAGCAACGATTATGAAACAGTCATGGAGTTGATGTCAGAATTAAAGTAAAAGAATTAGATGAAATGGAACGGCCAAGAGAAAGGGCCATGCAATATGGTATGACGAGTCTGCATACCAATGAACTTTTGGCGATTCTTTTAAGAAGCGGATGTAAAGGAAAAAGTGCGATTGAACTGGCTGATGAGGTTCTTGCTTTAAGAAAACCTTTATCCAATCTCTTTTCGTTAACTTATGGTGAACTGATGCATATTAAAGGAATCAAAAAAGCCAAAGCACTTGAAATTCTCGCCTGCTTTGAACTCAGCAGAAGAATAAGCCTGATGGAACTAAACGAAAAAGATGTCATACGTCATCCAAAATCACTAATAGCATGGCTGAACAAACAAATTGGCTATCATGAGCAGGAGCATTTTTTGGTTGTGTTTCTCAATCACAAAAATGAGATTATTTCTTATCAGGATATGTTTATCGGGCAAAGGAACAGCTGTCAGGTTGCACCGAACGAAGTGTTTACTCAGGCTTTAAGGATTGGTGCGTATCGTATCATTCTGGTGCATAACCATCCAAGTGGGGATGTCACTCCATCAGAGGAGGATGTGATGACCACTCAAAGGTTTCTGGAAATAGGGAAACTTTGTGGAATTGAATGTCTGGATCATGTGATCGTTGGACATAACCGTTATTTCAGTTTTAAAGAAAAACAAATGATTGCAAGTTAAGGATGTTTTTCTTATAATATCTGTAAGGTGATGCTATGTCTAAATTTACACGTGTTCAGAAGATCATGTTGGTTATGATTGCTGTTCTTTTGCCTTTTGCATTGTTGACCAATGGAAAAGGCAGTAAATTAAAGAGTCTTGTTTATGATCCATTTGTAATGTTGAAGTACAGTATAGTTGATTATCCTGTGGAAACCATGAAAAATTGGATCCAAGATTTCAATGATCTCTGGGCAGCAAAAGAGGAAAATGATGAATTAAGACGTCAACTGGCAAATATGGAACAAACCAGTGCTCTTATTGAAAATCTGACGCGTGAAAATGAAGAACTGAAACAGCTTATCGGTTCTGAAGTCAGTGGACGATATCAAAAGGTATATGCCCATATTGTGAATCGAAATCCGGAAGTCTATAATAACATCATCACGATCAATGCAGGAAGCAATCAGAATGTTCAACTGGATAATGCTGTGATATCATCTCAGGGACTGATCGGAAAAGTTATTGAAGTGAATGATTCGACATCACGTGTGCGTTTACTGACATCGCAGGATCAACTAAGCAAAGTGGCCGTACAGATTCATATCAATGATCAAGAAGTGCTTCATGGCTATCTGGAACAGTTTGATATTGAGAAACAGGCTTATAAAGTACGTCTTTTTACCAATACAGATCGTGTAAAACCTGATTTGAATGTTACAAGCAGTGGAGCCGGGGGTGTTTTTCCAAGTGGTCTTTATGTTGGAAAAGTGCAGCAGGTGGAAGATTTGCTCAATGAAAATGGACGAATTGTCTATGTAACACCGGCCATGGATTTCTCCAGTTTTGAATACGTAGCTGTTTTATGTGAGGTGCAGTCATGATCGTTCAGATCCTGTTTATCTGTCTTTGTTTCTTGGCTGATGGCGTCCTCGTAGTTTTACTTCCGCATTCTTTTTTACCGGGAAGTATTGTTATTACACCTTGTCTTGGATTGAGTGCATTGGTTTTAATGGAGAGAAAAATGGATTTCAAAGATTCGTTTCTCCTTTTCATCATTTTTGGTTTACTTTATGATATTTTTATTTCACACAGCCTGTTGGCATGTACCATCAGTTTTGCCATTGTTTCACTTTTAGTTTTTGTTTGGCAGAAACATCTTACAGAATCTGTTTTGGAAAGCAGTCTGTTGGTCATTGTGACAATTTTCGTCAAGGAGTTTCTGATATATTTCATGATGACGCTGCTAAAAGAAACTCTGATGTCATTTGATGCCTGGCTGACAAGTCGTGCAGTATTTACGATTCTGGTCAATGGAATCTTTGTAGTTTCCATTGTGTGGGTGTCTCGAACCATTGAAGACATGAGATTACTTCGTGAAAAGCGGATCAGAAAAGAGGAAACAATTTCATGGTGGAAGATATCATCAAAGCGGTAAATCAAAGATTTGTATATGTCAGTCATGATAGTTTTGATTCAATGCTTTTAAATTGCAGAAAAAAGCTTTTGAATTGTTCTTTTTATACAAAGGGCAAATTCAAAGCTTTTTTTGATTGTGCCATGTGTGATGAAGATCAACTGATAGAACTTTTGGATACGTGTGAATCAGTACATACACTTTTTTTAGGATTTGTTAAAAATACACAGCCAAAAGAAATAAGTGTGTATACTCAAAGGATCCATGCTGGAGAAGAAATCGTTCTGAATGAGGATACAATGATCCTGCAGGATATTCCACAGGACTGTTATCTCAAGTGTTATGGAGATCTCATTGTTGCAGGAACAGTTGAAGGGTGTATAGATATGCAGTATACCTCTCTCAAGTGTATTGCCGCAGCATTTATTTGTGCCAGAATCTGCATCTTTGAGAGTGGTTTTCATAATGTGACAAGTTTTTCTAACTGTGCTTATTATTATGAAGAAGAAAAACTGAAAAAGGAGGAAAAGCCATGGGAATTTGTGTAGGTATTACATCCGGCAAGGGAGGTGTTGGAAAGAGCAGCATTTCCATCGGACTGGGAAGTGTACTTGCTAGAAAAGGCTATCGGGTGTGTCTTGTGGACATGGATCTGGGACTGAAAAATCTAGATATTATGATGGGTCTGGAAAACCGTGTGTTTTATGACATGATCGATGTTGCACAAGGCAAATGCTCTTTGAATCAGGCACTTGTTAAATCAAAAAATGAAGAGAATCTTTGGCTGATTCCTGTTTCAAAAAGTGTGACCCTGAATCGTCTAAATGAAGAAATCATTCTGAACATTCTGGACGAATTGAAAACCAAGTTTGATTATATTCTTTTGGATACAGCAGCAGGAATTGAAAGTGGCTTTACTTATGCTACACATCTTGCAGATCGTTTTATTGTTGTTACTACACTTGATCAGACATCTTTGCAGGATGCGGATCGAATTATTGGCCTATTGATGAAGGAAAATGCTCAGAAGATTCAGTGTATTGTGAATCGAATGAATCCTCAGTATATCAGCAAGGGAATTTCTCTCAAATTGATGAATGCTTTGGAGTGGCTTTCTGTGGAATGCATAGGTGTTGTCTATGAAGATGAACAGATCATGAAAGGATATAACCACGGTCATCCAAGTGTTTCTAATGAACATTCTAAAGCCAGTGAATGCTTTGAAAGCATTGTTAGAGCTTTTGAAGGAGAAGAAGTCATTCTTCCTAAATATCATAAGTCACTTCTTAAAAGATTGTTTTCCTCATAAAATGTAATATGAGAAAAAAAGAAAAGACGCCTTTTGTCAATTTCATTCTGTTTCTGATGTTTTGCCTTTTGCTGTTTTTAGGCGCAAAAATCAATGAAAAAAAGAAGTGGATCGAATTACCTGCGATCAGTACATGGATTCCTTATGAAAGTTGGCTGAATGATTATGATCGCAGTGTTTCTAAGAATATTGAATATCATCTTCTGACAGAGAATATCTATACGAATGGTACCAATACCTGCGCTGTTCTATTTGATGGTATCGTGCTTGAAGTTAAAGATGATCAGGTTACCATTCTTCATGACAATCAGGTTCAGGCTGTTTATGGACATATGCAGGAAATTCTTGTGAAAGCGGATGAAAGAATCTTAAAGGGACAGAAAATAGGTACATTTGAAGAATCACTAACACTTGATTTTAAAAAGGATCAAAAGGTTTTGACTTATGAGGAAGTGCTGAAACTGTGAGATTTTATTTTTTACTGATCTGGGGAGTTTATCTGATTTTAGCTTTTTATTCTCATGTGATGAAAACCTTTTTGGTTTTGTTTCTATTGCTTTTCTTTCATGAGATGGCACATGTGCTTTGTGCAATGCTTTTCCATGTGAGAGTCAGTGAGATGATACTGACTCCTTTTGGCTTTTATGCAACCATTGATCATTTGGATTATCTGCCGAAACTAAAAAAGATCTGCATTTTGTTATGCGGACTTTTCATGCATATTTTATATCCCTTTGTATTTTTTTTGTTTTTGAAAATGGAACTTATTTCAAATAATTATTTTGATTATCTTGTGAGAATCAACAACTCTATTCTGCTATTTAATCTTCTTCCGATCTATCCGCTGGATGGCGCAAGGATCATCATGACATTTTTGGAGTTGTTTTTCAGTTATCCGTTTGCACGAAAAATGATTCAAATAATCTCTATAATGATCTGGATAATATGTTTTTATATGAGTTCTTTAAACATGAAACTGCTTTTTTTGTTTCTTGGTGTTTTCCTTTTTTTAGAGATAAAGAGAAATCCGGATGATTTGGTGGAATATGTCTACACGCAAAGAAAATATTTAAAATCATTAGAAAATCATGTATAATAGGAACAGGTGATATTATGATGAAAAAATGCTGGTGGATCATGATTCTGTTGCTTATGGTAAGCCCTATGAGTGGGTGCCGTATGAAACTTGTGAAAGTATGCGGAACGAATTATCCGGTGACATATTTGATTGAACGTATTGGTCAAAATTATGTGGAAGCTTGTAATCTTTCAAGTGATGATGCCATTCAGGTGGCAACGGTCAGTGATACTTTTTTAAGGGATCTGGATGAAGCAGAGGTTATTTTTACTATTTCATCTTTAGAACCTTATTACCCAATTTACAATGAAGAATTTACAAAAAACAGTAGCAAGATCATTGATCTAGCACATACCAGTGCAATCTATAAATTTGAACGCTATACGACTACTAGCGTCAACAACCAGGAACTTGTAATAGAAGGACCTTATTATGAAGGAAGTATGTTTGAATCTATTGATACTTATGATAAAGATGTGATTCTTTGGATGGATCCAATCTCTATGATGAGCATGGCCAAGACCATTGCGAAAACACTTTCGGATCTGTATCCTGAAAACACTAAGGATTTTATGAAGCGTTATGATGAATTGGAAGTAGAACTTGCAATGATGGATGCAGAATTTCAGAATATTCGACGAAATTCTAATAGGATTTCATTTGTAAGTGTAACACCAAGTTTTGGAAACTGGCAAAAATCTTATGGATTTAGTGTGTATCCATTGATCCTTTCAAAATATGGTGCTTTACCAACAGATGCACAGTTAGAAGAAATCTGTGAACAAATCAAGGATGCAGGTGTCAAATATATTGCTCATGAAGAAAATCTGAATGAAGACATGGAAGCTTTATTCAAAAAAGTGCAGGAAAAATGTAATTTGACACGAATAGAATTGAATAACATTTCTTCAATTTCGGAAGAACAAATGAAAAACAATAAAAACTATATGTCACTGATGTATGAAAATATTTCTTCACTTGAGGCATTGAAATAAATGTTACGGGTGAATGAATGTCATTTGGGATTGGATGATGACTGTTCAAAACTGAAAAGCGTCATTCAAAAAAAACTGAAAACTAAAGATGATTTTACTTATGAAATCATTCGAGAAAGTTTGGATGCCCGTAAGAAACAGATTGTGAAAACCTATTGTGTAGATGTTACCATTGAGCATGAAGAAAAATATCTTCATCTGAAAGATGTAACTGTTTCCAAGACAGTTCATTATCAGAATCCGTCCTACGCTTCGTTTGAAAAGCGTCCTGTTGTGATAGGAATGGGTCCCAGTGGACTGTATTGTGCTTTGCTTCTTGCGGAATGTAATGCACGGCCTATTGTCTTTGAAAGAGGCAGTATGGTTGAAAAAAGGCTGAAAGACATTGAACTTTTCAGCAAAACAGGAATTTTGAATGAAAACAGCAATGTTCAGTTTGGAGAAGGGGGAGCCGGTACATTTTCAGATGGAAAACTGACCAGCCGCAGCAAAGATCCCCGCAGTCATAAGGTATTGGAAGAATTTGTGACCTTTGGTGCAGATCCCAAAATTCTTTATGAAGCGTATCCCCATATTGGCCGTGATCAATTGGCTGAGATCATTCCAAGAATGCGTCAGAGAATTCTGGATCTGGGTGGAGAAATCTATTTTGATCATACGCTTGAAGATATTCATATTGAAAAGGATGTCATTACCAGAATTCAGGTCAACGGACAATGGATGCCCTGTGATGACTTGTTGTTAGGCATTGGACACAGTGCACGTGATACATTTCATATGCTTGCAGATCGTCAGGTCATGTGTGAACCGAAAAACTTTGCAGTCGGTGTACGAATTGAACATGAGCAGACATTTATCAATCAGCAACAATATGGTGAATTTGCCGAAAAACTTCCACCAGCCAGTTATCGTCTGACACATACCACAAAAAAGGGAAGAGGGGTTTATACCTTCTGTATGTGTCCGGGCGGCGAAGTGGTAATGGCAACATCAAAGAAAGAACATTTGGTTGTTAATGGCATGAGCCTGCATGCACGTGATGGAAAAAATGCTAATAGTGCATTACTTGTACAGATACGAAAAGAAGATGTTGGGGAAGAGTTGTTTGATGGCATGGATTTTCAGGAATCACTTGAAAAGAAGGCTTTTGAATTGGGGGGCAAGAATTATTATGCTCCTGTACAGAAAGTACAGGATTATCTTTGCCACCAGAAAAGTACAGGTTTAGGGAATATAAAACCTACGTATGCTTTAGGAACAACATGCTGTGATCTGCATGATCTATTTCCGGATTTCATCAATGAGGCACTTGAAGAAGGTCTTTGCGCATTTGACAGTAAAATGAAAGGATTTGCGCAAGGAGATGCTTTGTTATGTGGTGTGGAGTCACGATCAACTTCACCGATACGCATCGTACGCAATAATGAGCTAACAAGTGTAAATATACAGAATCTGTATCCGATGGGTGAAGGTGCAGGATATGCAGGAGGCATCGTATCAGCAGCCATCGATGGCTTGAAATGCGCAGAAGAATGGATGAAAAGGAGAGGAAAAAAATGAAAAAGTTTTTA
>CAMEUL010000043.1 GCA_945938205.1 uncultured Traorella sp.
TTTTTCTTTCCAACAATCATATTTCTCAATGACTTCATGATTGACATCACTTAGCAGGATGAATGGCAGCTGATATTTTTCCTTGAAATTTTTGTGTGACTTTACAGAATCTTTTGAAATACCAATCACGACGACATTTTCTCTTTCAAATTCATCAAAAGTATTTTTAAAAGCACATGCCTGTTTCGTGCATCCCGGTGTATTATCTTTTGGATAAAAGTAAATCACGACTTTTCTTCCTAAAAATGATGAAAGAGTTACTTCCTTTCCGTTTTCATCCGGTAAAGTAAAATCGATGGCTTGAGTGTTGACTTCTAACATGTTTCCTCCTTTGCTGGAACAATTTCCAGCCAGTATCCGTCTGGATCTTCAATAAAATAGATTCCCATTTGTTGATTTTCAAAACAGATGCATCCCATTTCTTCATGTTTTTTGTGTGCTTTTTCAAAATCATCGGTTTCAAATGCCAGATGGAATTCACACTCACCTAAGTCATAGGCTTCTGGATGGTCTTTTAAATGGGTCAGTTCCAGTTCAAAATCACTGTTTTCATTTTTCACATAAACAATCGTAAAAGCTTCACTTTCTTTTCTTCTGACTTCTTTGAGTCCTAATGCTTCTTCATAAAATTTTAATGAAGCATTCAGATCTTTTACATTATAGTTTTCATGGATCATTTTAAAATTCATAACATGTCACCCTTTCTGTATTTACAATATTTTGATTGCTTTGGATCATCAAAAGACGCTTTTCCATGATCTCTGTGTCATTGCTGTAATGCATGGGGAAAATGACTGAAGTATCCGAGAAATCATTGAAGATTTCGATGGCTTGAATAGCATCATGATCGTTTTGTCTGGAATCTAAGGGAATGAATGCAAGATCAAAATGCATTCCTTTGATTTTTTTCATTTCAGCCATGAAACTGCCTTTCATCATTTTAGCTTCTTTTTCTGTATCGTCATCCCATAGCCAAAGATTGAGATCTCCTGCATGATAGATGCGTTTGCCTTCCACTTCCACGATGAAGGCGACTCCGCTGTCTGTGGAGAGGAGAGTGGACACAGTCACATCATTTATTTTTTGGGTTTCATCATGATGCATGAAACAGATGTCAGCATGTTTATCTTTGATTTCACTGGCAAAGATGAAATGCCTTTTTTTAAATCCTTCAGTCATCTTGAACACTTCAGGATTGTAGTGATCTGAATGACGATGAGAGACAAAGACAAAGAGTTCTTTCTCACTGCTTAAAATGGGCAGTTCTTTTTGATAATAGTCAAACAGAAGAATATGATTCTCAAGTTCCACCATAAATCCACTGTGATAAATCGGATAAACTTTCATTGTTTCACCTCGCATTCATTGTATCATATTCCTAAAAATATGTTAGAATAATGACTATGAAAACAACCTTTTTAGAGAGAATGAAAGAATATCTGAAAGATGAATATGAAGCCTTTGAAAAGACATTAGATCAGCCCATGTACAAAGGTTTAAGCATCAATACCTTAAAGACAGATGCGGATTATGTCATTCAAAATCTTCCTGTTTGCCTACAAAAATCCCCATTTTCAAAAAATGGCTACCTTTTTGATGCGCATGAAAAATTAGGAAATCACTGGATGCATCAGGCAGGTTTATTCTATCTGCAGGAGCCGAGTGCTTCCAGTGTAGTGGATGCCTTGGAAATCCAAGAGAATGACTGGGTTTTAGATGCCTGCGCAGCACCGGGAGGCAAGAGTTTTCAGATTGCCTGTGCACTTAACAATACAGGGCTTCTTCTCAGCAATGAGATGGATATGAAAAGAGCTCAGGTTCTCATGTCGAATATGGAGAGATGTGGTATCAGTGAAAACATCATTACTTGTTCGCCCATTGAAAAACTGACGCCTTATCTTCAAACTTGTTTTGATAAGATACTCGTGGATGCACCTTGCAGTGGCGAAGGTATGATGAAAAAACATGAACTGGCTTCACTTGAGTGGAGCGTGGAAAATAACCGTGCCTGTGGTGTTCGTCAGTTGCGTATTTTAGAAAGTGTGGCAGGTTGTCTCAAACAGGGTGGAATCCTGGTTTATTCTACCTGTACTTATGCCATCGAAGAAAATGAAGCTGTGATCCATGAATTTTTAGCCCGTCATCCGGAAATGGAACTGATGGATGGTGGAAGTCATGTACAACGAAGAGGTTTGCCTTATAAAGACTTGGATGTATCTAAGGTTCGAAGAATCTATCCGATGGATGGCGGAGAAGGACATTTCTTTGCGAAAATGCGCAAAAAAGAAGAAACAAAATCTTCCTCAATAAAGATACTTCAAAATAAAAAGATTGAACCTTGTGCCCAAAAATTTCTTTTAGATCAGGGATGTACAAATTGGAATCTGATGCAGATCCAACAGAAAGTATATATGAAAAAAGGTCCTTTTCTGAATCTGAAGGTACCTGTATTACGTCAAGGAATCTTAGTCGGGGAAATGGTCAAAAATCGTTTTGAGCCACACCATCATTTTTATACAGCTGCACAATTAAAACATGATGCCGTTGTTGAGATGAATGATGAACAGATGCACACTTTTATGAGTGGAAATGTCATTGTCTCAGACAAAAAAGGTTATCTATGCATGCAGTATCATCATTTTCCAATTGGCTTTGGAAAGGGAGACGGAAATCAGATCAAAAACAAATATCCAAAAGGATTACGAATGGATTTCATAAAATAGGTAATTTGCAATCTACATTGAATTAAGTTATACTAACTCACATAAAGGAGGTAGCCATGAAAAAATTATTCATTGCCTTATTATCTGTATTTATGCTGGTTGGATGTAGTGTTCAGAAAACAGACGCTCAGCGATTCAAGGAAGAATATGAAAGCCTGAATGGAAAAGAAAATGCATCCGGAAGAGATTATGTGAATATCGAAATACCTGCGGATAACCCAATGGTTTACGCAGATGTGGATAAGATCTTGGAAGTTTTAAAAGGTGAAGGTGTGATTTATTTTGGCTTTGATGAATGTCCATGGTGCCGAAATGCTCTGCCTGTCTTAATTGAAACAGCCAAGGAAAAGAAAATGGATAAAATTTATTACTACAATATCAAAGATGTTCGTGATGTGCTCAAACTTGAAGAAGATGGAACGATCACGACTGTCAAGGAAAAAAGTGAGGATTATCAGAAGATCTATGATGCAATGAAAGATTCCTTAAGTGTTTATGAAGGTTTGAATGATGATTCCATTAAACGCTTATATGCACCAACGGTGGTATTTGTGAAATATGGAAAAGTGGTTTCTACTCATATAAGCACAGTAGATTCTCAAACAGATCCCTCTGTTCCTATGACGGATTCTCAAAAGCAGGAACTGAAAGAGATTTATGCCAAGGGAATGGATGAAGTACAAAAGATTTGTGATGACAAATGTTAAGAAGCAGTTTTGAGACTGCTTTTTTGTTGTCTTGTTTTTTTTCTTTAACTGCATTATCATGAAAAAGGAGGGATGCTTATGTATCGAATTTTAATTGTAGAAGATGATCAGGCCATTGCGAGTAAAATTGAAGATGGTATCACCAGCTGGGGATATGAAGTGAAACGAGTCAAAGATTTTTCCAATGTGTTTGTTGAATTCGCTTCCTTTGATCCGCATCTTGTACTCATGGATATTTCTCTTCCTTTTTATAACGGCTATCATTGGTGCAGTGAGATTCGCAAAGTATCCAAAGTGCCTATTCTCTTTATTTCCAGTGCCAGTGACAAGATGAATCAGGTCATGGCTATGAATATGGGTGGCGACGATTTCATCACAAAGCCTTTTGATATGGAAGTGCTGACTGCCAAGATCCAGGCAATTCTCAGAAGAAGTTATGCTTTTTCGGCACACAGCAATATGGTGGAACATCGTGGTGCTGTTTTAAACATGAATGATACTACATTAACTTATCAGTCACAGAGAATTGAACTTACCAAAAATGAATTTAAGATTTTGACCATGCTGATGGAGAACAGCGGTAAAGTGATATCTCGTGAAAAACTGATGATCAAGTTATGGGAAAGTGACGAATACATCGATGAAAATACATTAACGGTCAATGTGACACGTTTAAGAAAGAAACTGGAAGAAATAGGACTTGAGGACTTCATTGTCACAAAGAAAGGATTAGGGTATATCATCGAATGAAAATATTTGTGAAGTATTTGTTCATGCACCGCAAAAGCATGGGGCTTTATTTTCTTTTTTCTTTGGTGTTTCTGATTATTTTCTGGTTGTATCATTTTCCTATAGTAGCCGTAGGCTATGCTTTTCTCCTATGCACGTTTATCGGATGTGTGGTAGGTATGATAGATTATTATGCTTTCAGGAAGTATCATCTTACATTACAACAAATGACCAAGCAGTCTCTGGTATCCTTAAATGAATTACCGCAAGCGAAGAATTTGGTGGAAGAAGATTATCAAGAACTTCTTGAAAAACTGCTTCAGGAAAAGAAAGATCTTATCACTGAAAAGGATACTCGATATCAGGATATGATGGAGTATTATACCTTATGGGCCCATCAGATCAAAACACCTATTGCTGCCATGCGCTTGCTTTTAGAAGAAGATGACAGTGACTGTCAGGAAGAACTCTTCAAGATCGAACAATATGTGGAAATGGTCTTATCCTATCTGAAACTGGATGCATCGGCAGATGATTTTCAAATATGCAAGGTGGATGTGGATGATGTGGTTCGTCAGAGTATCCGTAAATACGCCAAGCTTTTTATAAGGAAAAAACTTCAGCTGGTGTATGAACCTGTTCATTATCAGACACTTACGGATGAAAAATGGCTCTGTTTCATCATTGAACAGCTTTTATCCAATGCCATCAAGTATACACAAAATGGAAGTGTTGAAATAAGAATGGAAAAGGATCATTTGATCATTTTGGACAGTGGTATCGGCATTCAGAAAGAAGATATTCCCCGTATCTTTGAAAAGGGATTTACAGGTTATAATGGTCATTTAGACAAAAAATCAACCGGTATTGGTCTGTATCTGGTCAATCAGATCTCTAAAAAACTGGGACATTCTCTTTCAGTAGAATCAGAAGTGGGAAAATATACAAAAGTATCCATAGATCTGAAACAGGCAGAACTAGAAGTAGAATAGCGTAAGGAATCCTTACGCTATTGTAAGTTTTAATAGAAAACTGTAAGGTTAAACCATGGCAGAAAGTTTTCATAACCTTTACAATAAAAATGCAAGGAGGCACTTATGGAACTTTTAGAAGCAAAAAATATCAAAAAAATCTATACGACACGATTTGGAGGGAATCAGGTACAAGCCTTGAAAAATGTATCCTTCAGTGTGGAAGAAAATGAATATGTTGCCATCATGGGAGAAAGCGGAAGTGGGAAAACGACCCTTTTGAATATTCTGGCATCTCTTGATAAACCGACCAGTGGTGAAGTGGTTTTGAGAGGAAAAAAACTGAATGCTATTTCAGAAAAAGAAATCTCAGCTTTTCGAAGAGAGCATCTGGGCTTTGTCTTCCAGGATTTTAATCTGTTAGATACTTTTTCCGTAAAAGACAATATTCTTTTGCCATTAGTATTATCTAAAAAAAGCATCAATGAAATGGAAGAAAGACTCAAAGCAGTGGCAAGTGCATTGAACATTCAAGATATTTTAAACAAAATGCCATATGAGATCAGTGGTGGACAGAGACAGCGTGTAGCCGTGGCTCGTGCCATTATCATCAAACCGGATCTGGTATTGGCCGATGAACCTACAGGAGCTTTAGATTCACGTAATACCGATGAACTATTGAATCTTTTGAATCAGATCAATGAAGCAGGGCAAACCATCCTCATGGTAACTCATTCCACAAAAGCTGCCAGTCATGCCAAACGTGTGCTGTTCATCAAGGATGGCGAAGTTTTCCATCAGCTTTATAAGGGCGATCTAACCAATGCTCAGATGTATCAGAAGATCAGTGATGTACTGACTCTGTTAGCTAAGGGTGAGCAGTATGAATAGCTTTTTCTATCTGAAATTAGCCCTGACCAATCTGAAGAAACATTCCAAGATGGTCATTCCTTATCTATTGACATCAACCTTGTTTGTCATGATGTTCTATGTGATCTTGTCTTTATCCAATCACAGTGAATTTTATGGGAGAACACGTGGTGTGCTACTTGCTTTTGGGGTCATTGTCATTGCCATTTTTGCGTTTATTTTTCTTTTCTACACGAATTCTTTCATCATTAAACAAAGAAGAAGTGAGCTAGGAATCTACAATATTTTGGGGATGGAAAAAAAGCATGTTTCATTAACGCTTATGTTTGAAACACTGATCATGGCTTTAATTTCTATATCTGTTGGTATTTTAGTGGGCAGTCTTTTTGGACAAGCTATTTTCCTGGCACTTATGAAGATGGTTGGAGAGCTTCCGGTCATGTATTTTGAGATTACATGGAATTCCATAAAAACCACCATTCTGTTATTTTTATTTATCTTCTTATGTACCATGGTTTACAATATTTCGCGTATTCATCTTTCAAAACCAATCGATCTTTTGAAAAGCAAGAGTGAGGGAGAAAAGGAACCAAAAGCAAAATGGTTCATGGCGCTGATTGGACTTGTTTGTCTTGGCAGTGGCTATGCGATAGCCATCCTGATTACCAATCCTATGGAAGTCATCATGCTGTTTTTTGTGGCAGTGATCTTGGTCATGATTGGAACTTATTTACTTTTTACCGCAGGAAGTATCGCATTACTGAAACTGATGCGCAAAAACAAGAAATACTATTATCAGACACAGCATTTCATCTCTGTATCCAATATGATCTACCGTATGAAACAAAATGCTGTGGGACTTGCGAATATCTGTATTCTTTCAACAATGGTCTTGGTCATGCTTTCTTCGACAGGTTCTTTATTTTTAGGCATCGAAGATTCTGTACAGCTCATTACACCAAAAGATGCTGTTCTTAAAGTAGGGACTGATTCTTTTAAAGAGATGATAAAGGTAGATCAATCGATGATGGAAGAACTAAAGTCTTATGACAAAAAAGATTTCGTTCACAATTATCAGTTTTCTGCTACCGCTGCTTTAGCGAATGAAACCATTCAGTTTAAAAATAAAACATTGACATATGAATCTGATGCATATTATGTGATGCTGGTGGCAAACGATCAAAATGATCTTAAAGAAAATGAAGTGCGAGTTTATTTTGATGATGGCACAAAACTGGAAACCCTCAGTATTGGAAACAAGAACTATCATGTGGCAGAGAATACAAGTTCTTTAAAGGGTTATGAAGAAAGAGATATCACTCGTTTTAATCCGGGTTTCAAAGGCTTGGTTTATGTGGAAATGCCTTCATATAAGGATGTCTATGATGCTTATAGTAGCATTGATGAGAATGAGTTCACTTATTTAAATCAACCATCTTTCAACTATATGTTTGATGGGGAACTCTCTGATCAACAAAAAGAAATACTTCGACAGCTTCCTTCAAACATCATGCGACAGGCTGAGGGTGGTTACTATTATCATGTCAGTTTTCAGGATGATCTTAGAAAGGAACAATACGAATTCTTTGGAAGCTTTTTCTTCTTAGGTGTCTTCTTAAGTATTCTGTTCATGATTGCGACTACCCTCATCATGTATTATAAACAGATGAGTGAAGGATTGGATGATGGCAAACGTTATGAAATTCTTCAGAAAGTGGGTTTAAGTCATGAGGAAGTCAAAAAAACCATTCATTCTCAGATCCTGATTGTCTTCTTCATGCCACTTGTTATGGCAGGGATCCACATTCTGTTTGCGTTTAATATGATCTATCGCATGTTTGAAATGTTTGGTATGATCAACAAACTTCTCTTTATGGAAATTACGGCAGGTGTGTTTGTCATCTTCTCTTTTTTCTATTTTATTACGTATCAATGTACATCCAAGGTTTATTATCAGATCATCAGCAGTAGGAGGAGAACATGAAAAACAAAGTTGGATTGGTACTGGTAGGTGCATCTCTATTCATAGGATTTGTGATCCTGCTTGGAAACCAAAAACATAAAAAAGTACTTTAAAATCAAAGACAAAGTCTTTGATTTTTTATTGTAAAACCTTATAATGAATACTGGTGATAAAATGATATATTCAAGAAACGGAGTCTGCTGGTGTGGCAGCAAGAAAAAATACAAGCATTGTCATTATGATTTTGATCAGAAACTGATTGAATTCAAAGTGAAAGGATATGAAACACCTCCGCGTTCTATTATCCGCAATCAGAAAGATATTCAGGCATTAAGAGAAAGTGCCAAGATCAATACAGCGGTATTAGATGCCGTAGAGGAAAAGATCCATGAAGGAATGAGCACACAGGAAATTGATGATATCGTTACTTCTGTAACGCATGCGCATCATGCGAAATGTGCACCTTATCAGTATGAAGGTTATCCAAAACGTGTCTGTACGAGCATTAATGAAGTGGTTTGCCATGGTATTCCAAATGAAAAGAGAATCTTGAAAAGCGGGGATATTGTCAATGTCGATGTATCCACGATCTATAAAGGATATTTCTCAGATGCCTCACGTATGTTTATGATCGGTGAGGTGGATGAAAAAGCCAGAAAACTGGTAGAAGTCACGAAACAGGCCCTTCAAGTCGGGCTTGATGCGATCAAACCATGGGGCACTTTAGGTGATATCGGTCATGCTATCCAGCAAGTGGCAGAAAGTAACGGTTACAATGTTGTTCGTGTCTTTGGTGGACATGGTGTTGGAAAAGAATTCCACGAGGATCCTTTTGTTGCCCATGTAGGAAAACCCAATACCGGTATGATCTTAGCGCCGGGCATGACCTTTACGATCGAGCCAATGATCAATGAAGGAACCTATGATGTGGTAATTGATCCAAATGACGGATGGACCGTCACTACGAAAGACAAAAAACTCAGTGCTCAATGGGAAGTCATGGTGCTGATTACAGAAAATGGGTATGAAATACTGACCCAATAGGAGGAATATGAAAGAATTATTGTTTGTTGTGGATATGGTCAATGGCTTTGTGAAGGAAGGGGCCATGCATGATGAAAAGATCATGAATATTGTGGATGTGATCCAAAAGGAATGTGAAGCGCATGAAGATCGTCTGTTTATCGCCGATACTCATGAAGAAGATGCGATTGAATTCAAAAGCTTTCCATCCCATTGTGTCAAAGAAACCAGTGAAGCTGAAATCATAGAGGTACTGAAGCCT
>CAMEUL010000044.1 GCA_945938205.1 uncultured Traorella sp.
GCGGAATCAGGTGGGAGGCATTGAATCTCCATTAGGATTCAATTCATTTTTAGTTGGTGCCTTAACAGCCAATAACATTGAGATTTATACAAGCTTTGAAGAAGCGTTGAATCAGTTTAAAAAGGATTTTCATCTAAATTAAATGTGTAAAAATAATAAATTGTGCTATACTCTTAAACGGTGATATTATGCAAATTATCAGACAAAATATTGGATTAAGGACCATCAAGACAGGAATTGCTGTCATGCTTTCGATCATTGTCGCTAATCTTTTGGATTTTGAATATCCTTTCTTTATCGCAATGACAGCTCTGATTTCCATGGATAAAACCATGGGCAATTCATTAAAAATGGGGCGAAATCGTGTGGTAGGGACCTTTCTTGGTGCCTGCATTGGAATAGCACTGGCATATGTGGATCGAGGGAATGCGGTATTATGTGGTCTAGGAATGATCATGCTAATCATGATCTGTAACCGCCTGCATCTTCAGGGATCCATTACGATAGGTGGTATCGTATTGGTTGCCATCATGGTGCATACAGATAAAACTCCTTTGTTTTATGGATTCCATCGAACTTTAGATACTCTGATTGGAGCATTTCTGTCATTTGTTGTCAATGCAACGGTATTTCCGTTTGCCACCGTCAAGCGATTGGATGAAATGATGTTACGACTGTGGGATAAGACAGATTTGTTGGTGAAAGAACTTAAGGACCAGCAGATCGTATCTTTTGATGAAATCAAAAAGGATATGGATGAAATAGGGATCGAACTTCTTTTGTATCATAATGAGTTCATGTTTCAGAAAAAACGCGATTATGTAAAGAAACTAGAAAAGCATTATGATATGGGAAAACGACTATTATTAGAAGCTGAAATCTGTCAGACCATAGATGCTGAGAAGCATCCTGAAGTGTTTGATTATCATATTCAGAATGCCTTGAATATTTATGATATGTATATTGAGGAATTGCAGTCAAAGTATAAAAATGCGGGATGAGTGAAAACATCCCTTTTTAATAAAATCGTATTGTATATTTTTTATAAAGGTGTACAATGGATATACGTTAGAGGAACGATATGGAAACAAATGATTCATTCACCAAAGAAAGAAAAGGAACACCTGCCAGAAAGATTGCCATAAGTTTTCTATGGGTCATTCTAATAGGTTCAATACTATTATGGCTTCCGATATCAAATCGGGATGGGCATTTTCTGAATTACATGGATGCTCTTTTTACCGCAACCAGTGCGACCTGTGTGACTGGACTTGTGACTCATGTTACTGTAGAACAGTTTAATATGTTCGGACAAGTGGTTTTAATGGTTTTGATGCAGATTGGCGGCATTGGATTGATGACATTGGTGGCTACCTTTCTTTTGATTCTCAAAAATAAACTGTCTTTAAATGATACAATTGCCTTAAAAGAAATGCTGAATCAGAGCAATCTGTTTAATTTTCGTTTCTTTATAAAAGGGCTGATGACATACGTCTTTCTTCTTGAAGGTATTGGCATGCTGCTTCTAATGCTTGTCTTTATTCCAAAATATGATATTTTTCAGGGTATCTTCAAGGCTGCTTTTATCTCCATCTCTGCTTTTTGTAATGCAGGTTTTGACAATTTGGGAGCTTATAGTCTGATTGAAATGAATCAGGAACCGTTAGTATTGATCACAGTGATGATTCTCATTATTATGGGTGGTATTGGTTTTATTGTTTGGTTTGATGTTCATGGAAGAATTATTCCTTTTCTTAAAAAGCAAGAAACTTTCAAACAGTTTTTAACATCTTTGACACTTCATACAAAAATTGTCATCATTGCGACATTGATTTTGATCTTTGTTCCAGCTATTCTATTTTTCCTTTTGGAATTTCAGAATCCGTTGACACTTGGATCATTGTCATTCAGCGATAAGATCATAAATGCATTATTCACATCTGTGACATTGCGTACAGCAGGATTTGCCAGTCTTCCTATGGAAAACTTTCAAATGGCAAGTAAGCTTTTGATGTTGGTAGGTATGTTTATCGGAGGAAGTCCTGGAGGAACAGCAGGAGGAGTTAAAACTACTACCGTTGCTGTCATAATCATATGTACGATGCGTTCCTTAAGAGGCAAAAGAAGAACCAATCTGTTTAACCGACATATTTCACGCGATATTATCGTGCGTGCAACATCCATTGTTACGATCACATTGGCAACGTTGCTGATCGGAGTCTTTGCTTTATGCATAACTGAAGAAGCTGATTTCATGGTAATATGTTATGAAGCGTGCAGTGCATTAGCAACGGTGGGCCTTTCCTTAGGTATTACACCATATCTCACCTTAGGAGGAAAAATCGTCATTATTATATTGATGTATGTGGGACGTATTGGAATTATGACATTCATTATGTCAATTGTTCGTGAAGATAACAAGTCAGATAAGATCCATTATGCGGAAGGGCATATTGTGGTAGGATAGGAGGATATTATGAAAGAAAAAAGAACCTATGCAGTGTTAGGCCTTGGTATTTTTGGAAGCACTGTTTCAAAAACATTATCCAAGTATAACTGTGATGTAATTGCCATTGATCAGGATATGGAATGTGTGCAACGTCTTGCAGATATCGTCAGTGTTGCTGTGCAGGGTGACATTACGGACGCGCAGGTATTGAAAAGTGCTGGCGTGGCAGACTGTGATGTGGCTTTAGTTGCTACCGGATCTCATCTGGAGAGTTCGCTTTTGGCCATTATGGCACTTCAGGATCTTGGTATTCCAATTATTTTAGCCAAAGCAAAAAACAAATCTCATAAGAAAATACTTGAACAGATGGGTGTAGATAAGGTAATTCTTCCTGAAAAGGAAATTGGTGTTGAAACAGCAAAATTGCTTTTGAACCGTCATGTTGTGGACATGGTAGACCTGGATGAGGAATACTCTGTAGCAGAAGTGGAAGTGCCAAAAAAATGGCTCGGGAAAAGCCTTGTGGAATTGGATGTCCGCCGCAAATTCAATATCAACGTATTAGGTATTCGCTACCATGATCATCGCTTGGATGTAACCCCACCTCCTCATTATGCCTTAACTGAGCACGATCATCTTTTAATCATCACAAGTTCTGATCGTGTCGCAAAACTTGATTTTTTGGATTAAGAAATGGCAAACAAAAAAACGCAGGATGCGTTTTTTTTGATGTAATGAAGAATTTTGAAATTACATAGATATCTGAAAGCGGAATTCTCCTTCTTCTGTCCAAAACCGGAAAACTCCTTCATATTTTTCAATGACATGAATCATGCTGATAACACCAATTCCATGTTCCTTTTTGTGTGAAACAGGGATTCCGTTTTCAAATACAGGTTCTATGACATATCCGTTACGAAGATCTAGGCAAAGTTTGTTGCTTTTTTCATACATGCGCAAATTGATATAGCGTAAGTTATTATTTTCTGCCTGACTGCTGGCTTCAATGGCATTCTCTAAGGCATTGGCTAGAAGAGAGCATAAATCGGTGATAAGAAACCTGGAAAAATCCACCGCAGTAACATGTACATGAATGTCAATTCCTATTTCTTTTGCTTTTTCAATATAAGAGGAAAGGATGAGGTTGATTGGTTCATTCTCCGAGTATCGTTCAATTTTCATATTTTCCACGCTACTGCAAGTTTGCTGGATGTAGGCAAGGGCTTCTTCCAATTTATTATCTAAAATGCAGGCATTGAGATAATTCATGTGATGCCGCAAGTCATGACGATAAATCACTGACTGCTGTTCGGTGATCCGAAGCTGTTCGATTTCTTTTGTGGCAGCACTCAGCTGGGCAATGGCAAGATTTTGTGCATTTTTCATTTCAGCTTCTTTTGATACCATTTGAAATATTCTTGTCAGCAGGATGTAAGAGAACAAAACAATGAGCCATGGAATCAGCTCAATGAAAAACTGTTGACTTAAGACTATATCGTCAAACTGATAACGGGTGCTGGCGTAACTGTAAATATAGTACAGCAATGGAATCATCGAAAAAAGCAGAAACATTCGGTTATCTCCATAAGTAAGTACATAATTAAATGGTTTTTAAAATAACGGTCAATAAGAAAGACCAAAACTGAATTGAATACTAAGGCGATACATACTAAAGAAATAGAGAAACTTTGAAAAAAAGACCTTAAAACTATGACTGGCGCTGAAAAAAACACTGTTGTCAGTAAAACAAAGATCAGTTTGATTCCCTGAAATTTGGAAATCATGAGAAATAACAAAAACACGGGAATCTGAGTAAACAATAGATATAATTTTCCGTAAATGGAATAGTCCAATACAATTTGTGCTGATATATCAAATATAAGCAAAGCAATAAAATATACTATGCTTCCTATTTTTTTCTTCCGTGAAAGGTTTTTCCACTGTACATCCAGCAAGAGATACATTATGGCACAAGCGTAAAAAACAAGCATCACATTAAATATAATTCGCAGTAGATTCATTCGCTATTCCTCCATCTGAAACGTAAGATAGCGTTCCTTAATTTCTTTTGACTTGCCTTGTGCAATAGGAATCATTTCATTTGTCTGCATGACTATTTCAGTATTGCTGATAGTATCAATGTATTTCATATTTACAAGGTAAGAACGATGAGGCTTTATAAAACAAGAATCTTTGATCAGTGTATCACAAACCATGGAAAACTGATCAGTGCATTCCAAAACTCTGCCTGAAATAATATGATAAACAACCTTTTTCCCCATAGCTTCCACGTATACCAAATTGGATAACAGTATTTTTTGCAGTCCATTTCGGTTTTTCACGATCAAAGAAGATCCTTGCGATTTGTCGATTCGTTCCAAAGCATCCGTTAATGTGTTAAAGATTTTATCCTTTGTAACAGGTTTTAGAACATAATTGATCGCTTTAACTGAATAGCTTTCCAAAGCAAACTCAGGTGATGAGGTAAAGAAGATGATTTGAGCATTTTTATCGAAAGAACGAATTTCTTTTGCTAAAGAGATACCATTATAATTGGGCATGATGATATCAAGGTAATAAATATCAAATAGTTTTCCTTTTTCCAAAAATGACATCAGATCAATTCCATTATGAAAAGTATAATACTCATATTTTGCATGATTGTATATTCGGTATTCGTCCACATAGGAAACCATATGAGAAAGTTCATCTACATTATCATCGCATATTGCAATCTTTAACATATATATCTCCTTTCAGACACATTTCTATTAGTTATTATACTATAGAAGAGTCAGAAGAAAAAAGATGATTCACGCCAAAAAAAACATGTTTCATGCCAAGAATGGTTTTTGTTCATATTTTTTGTTATGTTTTTATTAAATAATGGGCGCTTTTTATCTGCTCATATGGAGGAAATTATTTATGAAATGGTATGCTAATGAAAAAATGATGAAAGCTATCAAAAAAATGGATTTGAATCTTTCTGATCAAAATAAGGCTTCAGATAATGAAAAAAAGAGTACAGATGAGAAGTTGGAAGAAATGAAGGTTCAAAACGAGGTGCAGGAAGTTCTTGAAGAAATTGAAGCTGTGGAGCCAGA
The DNA here is from genome assembly GCA_945938205.1 of uncultured Traorella sp. GTDB lineage: Bacteria > Bacillota_I > Bacilli_A > Erysipelotrichales > Erysipelotrichaceae > Traorella. Next base: position 5,554 of record CAMEUL010000044.1, read on the forward strand.
AGAAACAGTTGAAACTATTTCTGCCACAGTTGAAGAAAAAATGAACCTTCTATCATTGAATCAAAAACAACGATCAATGGAAATATTGAATGTGAAGAAGATCTGACAATCAAAGGGGAAGTCAACGGAGACGTTTATGTGACAGGAAGTGTTATTTCAAGCGGTAAAGTTGTTGGGAAAATGACGGCTGCCAATGTAACGCTTCTGGAAGCAAAACATCAGGGGGATATTAGTTGCAGCGGAGAATTATCACTTGAATATGAGAGTTCAGTGCTCATTGGAAATGTAACTGCAGATTCATGTGTAATAAAAGGTAAGGTCAAAGGAAATATCGAAGTTACTGAAAAGTGCTCGCTTGGAGAGCATGCCGTTGTCTTGGGAGATATTCAGGCTGGCAGCATTGAAATAGAAGCAGGCGCAGTGTTGAAAGGACAACTTGTAATTACAAAAGATGCAGTGATTGAATAAAGGGGAAACATGATGGATTTTATTGAAGCAAAGAAAACAGTGATTCAGAAAAAATGTAAGATATTTGGAGAAATCATTTCAAATGATGATGTCATATTATATGGAGAAGTCAAAGGAGACATTAACTGTGAAAATGATGTCATTGTAGGTGGTGTAATTGTTGGAAACGTGGAGGCAAATGAACTGCATGTTTATGGCAGCAAAGAAAACTTTGGAAAAGAAGGGTCTGTATTTGGTGATGTACATATCAACAGTTGTGTGACCAATGGAAAGATCAAAGGAGACTGCTTTATTAAAGAAGATATGCTTGTTGGACATGATGCCACAGTGATTGGTGAAATCAATGCAGGTAATATCGATATCAAAAAAGGTGCTATTATCCGAGGAAACATTAATACAAACAGATAATGAAAATATACCCTCCAAACTGATTTCAGTAAGGAGGGTATTTTGTTAAGATACAGTTCCAACAAGTTCGATTGCCTGTTTTCCACTTTTTTCTTCAATTTTTATTTCTACCATGCACACGGCATCAAAGGCGCTATCAATTTCCTTTTGGATACCTTCAGGATCGTTGGGCGAATATTTTGATGCCAGTATTTCCAGTGCTTTTCTTTTTTTTGATTCATCATTAATGACAGATGCTTTACCATAAATGATGACACTTTTAAAATAGGTTGTATATTTTTCTGGAATAATTTCATCTTGGTCAATGACACAGAAGCATACTTGTGGATTTTGACGTAAAACTTCCATTTTATGACCTTCTTTGGCACAGTGAAAATAAAGGGAATCATGATCCAATACATAACTTAATGGGACACAGTAAGGATGGTTTGTTTCATCAGCCATAGATAAAACGCCGGATGTGTTTCTTTCCAAAATTTTAAGTATTTCTGAATCAGGCAGTTTTTGTTTGAATCGTCGCATTTCTTTCATAGTTATACCTCGCTGATATTATTATATCGAATATCGCGGATAATTCTATAGAGAAACCCTTATTTTCTTGATATTGACGATAAAGTGAGATAAAATGAAAGTAAATAAATGGAAGGAAATAATATATATGAAATGGTATGGTAATGACAAAATGATGAAAACCATCAATAAGAATGATTTGAGTCGCCCAGCACCAGCTTCAACTTCAACTGAAGAAGAAAAGAGTTCAGAGGAAAAACTGGAAGAAATGCAGACTCAGGATAATGTACAGGTGAACGAAGAAGTTGAGGTCGAAACACCTCAGGAAGTTTCAATGCCTTCAATCACAGCGGATGAAATAATGGAACCGTCTGTCATTGAATCAAAAACAACGGTGAATGGTAATGTAGAATGTGAAGGGGATCTGACGGTTAAAGGGGAAATCAACGGAGAAATCTATGTTACAGGAAAAGTTGTATCAAGCGGAAAAACAATTGGCAAGATGACAGCTGCAAGCGTAATGCTTCTTCAAGCCAGACATCAAGGGGATATCAACAGCAGCGAAGCGGTATCTCTGGAATATGAAAATTCTACAGTGATTGGAAATATCACGGCAGATTCATGTGTGATCAAAGGAAAGATCAAAGGAAATGTTTTGGTAACAGGAAAGTGTTTCATCGGATCCAATGCTATTGTCTTAGGAGATATCCAGGCGAATATTATTGAAATAGAAGAAGGCGCACTTGTCAAAGGACATCTTGAAATCACAAAAGATGCCATAATTGAATAAAGGGGATTAATATGGATTTTGTAGAAGAAAAGAAAACAGTGATTCAGAGAAAATGCAAGGTTTTCGGAGAAATCATTTCAAATGATGATGTCGTATTATATGGTGAAGTAAAAGGAAACATCACTTGTGAAAATGATGTCATTGCGGGTGGTGTGCTTGTTGGAAATGTTGAAGCAAATGAACTGCATGTTTACGGGAGCAAGGAAAATGGTGGCAAAGAAGGATCTGTATTTGGTGATGTGCGTGTCAGAAATTGTGTGACAAACGGCAAAATTAAAGGAGACTGCTTTGTGAAGGAAGATATGCTTATTGGAAATGATGCGACAGTGATTGGAGAAATCAATGCAGGCAACGTTGAAATCAAAAAAGGTGCTGCTGTTCGCGGAAATCTCAATATCAACCGATAAAACTGAGGAAACTCAGTTTTTTTTATGAGAGATCTCACATACTAATGCTGAGGTGCTCTATGAAAAGTATCTGGATGAAGGATAAAAAAAAGAAGTATGATAAACTAAATCAGAATATTTCCTGTGATGTACTGATTGTTGGAGGAGGTCTGAGTGGTCTATTGTCTGCCTATCAGCTTAAAGAGCATGCGGAAAGACTCGTGCTGATTGAAAGTGATGAGATTGCAAATGGTGCCACCGGAAGAAATACCGGGAAAGTAACCTTCCAGCATGGACTGGAACTGCAGAAAATATTTCATTATCATGGTGAAGATAAAACGCGACTGTATTATGAAGAGAATGAAAAGGCCATTCATGCGCTCTATCACATCATGGAAAAAGAACAGATTGAATGTGACTGGCAAGTAAAAACAGCTTTGGTTGGCTGTAAGTCAGAAGAATATGAGAAAAATGTGGACAAGGAAATAGAAGTGTACAATACTCTTCAGATTCCTTATGAACGAATAGAAAATGAAACTTGTCATAAAGGCATTCAGGTTCATCAACAAGCCAGTTTTGATCCCTATGCGTTCTGTCTTCAGTTGGCAGAAAAAATGGAAATTGAAATTTATGAACATACACCAATGATCTCTATTCAAAACCATGAAGTCAGCACAGGTGCCTATAAAATAAAATATAAAACATGTATTCTGGCAACACAGGTCATGCCCTTTCAGTTTAAGCCATTTTATGTTTTAATGCATCCGAAACAGACATTTCTTGCGGCTCTTTCACCGAGCGAGCACAGTAATGAAATGATCCTGTTAGAGGATGAAATCACGAAGACAAGAAATGACACTCATGATTTTATGCTGGTAGGTGGTTATGATCACAGTACTATGGAAGAAGCGACTCCACTGTGGCAGAAATTCAGAAGAGATCTGGTTTTGGAATATCCTCAGCATCAGATCTTAGAATGCTGGAGCTCACAGGATTATGAATGTGTGGATGGATTGCCTTTGGTGGATAGCAATGATGACTTTATTTTTATTACAGGTTTCAATAAATGGGGCAATACCAATGCGATGGTTAGCAGTACTATCGTAAAAGATA
>CAMEUL010000045.1 GCA_945938205.1 uncultured Traorella sp.
GGTTCTACAGTAAGAATTCTGGATATGGATACCAACAGCGAAGAAACGTATACAATCGTAGGTTCTGTTGAAGCAGATCCATTGAATGGAAGATTGTCAAATCTGACTCCACTTGCTATGGCCCTGTTGGAACGCAAGGTTGGAGAAGTAGTTACAGTTACGCAAATAGAAGAACCTTATAAAGTGAAGATTCTTGAAGTGAAATAGGGAATAGCAATATTCTCTTTTTTTTGTCAAATATATATATTCACAGGATAAATAAAGGCAGGAGGAATTATGAAAAAGATTTTACCTGCCTTGGTTATTTGTTCTCTTCTTGTCTTGATTTATTTTCAGTTACAACCACAAACCTTTGTTCTTTCCAGGAATAATTCACCCCTTCAGGCTGAAATCAAAGGGGAAGTCAGAAAACCCGGTGTCTATGAAATAGGAAAAGATGAAACATTGGAACAACTCATCAAAAAGGCGGAAGGTTTGACTGAAGAAGCTGATCTTTCTATGATTTCTCTTCAAAGAAAAGTTATTCATCAAGAAGTTATTACTATCCCAAAAGCTACAGAAATCATCAAGATTTCAATAAACAGTGCAACACTAGAACAACTGATGCAATTGCCGGGTATTGGTGCAACCAAAGCTTATGCCATTATTGATTATCGCCAAAACCATCCTTTTTTGACATTGGAAGAAATTATGAATGTGAAGGGTATCGGAGAAAAGATCTTTCAAAAAATTAAGGATCAGATTGCTTTATGATGCTGATTGTTTCAATTTTTCTTTTTGTCCTGTTGAATTGCCGAAATTGGATCAGTTTTCTTTTATTCGTTATTGTGCTGGTGATTTATCATAATAGATTTAAAAAGATTCATCCAGTAGGATATCTCTTCATGATATTGGTTTACGGGATTTCTTTTTTTAATTTTTCAATTTTTGATTATTGCATCATAGAATCTCATGAAAACTATGCGATTGCTTCCATTGATCATCAAAAGGTCGTTCTTTATACGGATGAAGTATATTTTGAAGGTGACATGGTCGAATACATCAATGAGCCTAAAGAAATCTCATCCTGCTCCAACTTTTCACTTTTTGATTTTGAATCATATATGAAGAAACAAAACATTATTCACTATTATGATCAAAAGGATGTAAAGATCACAAAGAAAAATTCATTGAAAAGAAGACTTTATGAAAAAATTGAGGATATGGATGAACAGGTATCAGAATATTTGAAAAAGTATCTTTATTCCTTTCAAAATGATGATTTTATGGTTTCTTGTGGTTTGCATTACAGTTATATACATAGTATCTTATTAGACGCTTTAAAGAAAAAATTGGGAAATAAGAAAGCAAGAATTTTAGCTAGTATGGGTGTTCTGTTGTTTGGTGTTTTGTTTCCTTTTCGTTTTGCGTTATTTCGTATTTTAGTTAAAAATCTGATTGCTATTCTATTTGAAAAAAAATCATCAAAGGAAAAATTTGCTCTTTCTTCATGTATTTGTATGGCCTTCATGCCACACTGTATTTCATTATCTGCTTTTACTTTACCTTTTCTTTTAAATCTTGTTACATTTTTTTGTATTCATCCGAAATCAAAAAAAATTCTTCCTAAAATGTTGCTGATGTTTTATCAGTCAATGATGTTCAATCAGATTCAGTGGGGAAGTGTTTTACTGTTCAAACAAGTACGAAATATTTATGGATTCATTCTCATATTATCTTTAATGATGCTGGCTTTGCCAATTCAAGGGATTTATCTGATGTTTATGAAATGGATCGAGCAAATTTTCTGTTTTTTAAGTTTTTTCAAAATTGAAGGGAAATGTCCATTTTTCCTATCCGTTTTATTTCTTGTCAGTTTTTATATGTATTGGAATGGGAAAAAGAAATATAGCTGGATCTGTGTTCTTTTATTAATGTTGATTCCGTTAAAAGCTTATTTGAATCCATTTTATGAAGTAATATTTATAAATGTTGGTCAAGGAGACTGCATTCTTATAAGAAGTCCTTTCAATAGGAATAATATCCTAATAGATCTTCCTAAGAATCAAGAAAAAAGGGTAAGGGATTTCTTAAAAAGTGAAGGTATCCATCAAATTGATTCGTTGATATTCACACATGATGATGCAGATCATAATGGTGGGAAAGAACCTTTTCTTGAAATGTTATCAGTGAAAGAAGTCGTGGAAGAACCAAAGGATCTGAATTTATATAATTTCACTCTTTTCAGTATCAATGAGAACCAAGATAGAAAATCAGATAATGATTCTTCTTTAGTCTATACATTTCAGTTAGGTCATTTGAACTACCTGTTGATGGGAGATGCCTCAAGAAAAACAGAAAGGGAACTGATTCAAAAGTTTACACTGGAATGTGATATATTAAAAGTAGGACATCATGGATCTAATACATCAACTGATCCTATTTTCCTTCAAACAGTTCAGCCCAAACTGGCAGTAATTAGTGTTGGAAAAAACAATCGATATGGACATCCTCATGATGAAGTGATTGAGTCGCTAGAGAAATATGGAGTGCAAATCTATAAAACTTCAGATGATGGAGCTGTTTCAATAAAAAGTTTTCTGAATTTCAATTTTATCACGACAAGCAAAGGCGAATTTGCTATAATGATAAAGTAAATGAATTATTTATTTTATGGGAAAGACAACGGACGCGTTCAAAAAGCTATCGAACGAGTCATTAAACAATATGAAAACAGCGATGTTATTACGGTGGATATGAATACTTCATCCATGAGTGAAGTTATGTTGGAACTTACGACATTGCCTTTTTTCAGTGAACATAAAGTTATTATTTTAAAGAACTGTGCATTTCTTTCGTCAAAAAATGAGGAAGATCTGAGTTCATTGGAAGAATTTTTGAATCATCCTATTATGGAAAACACTTTGATCATGAGTGCTGAAATTGAAAAGTGCGATGCAAGAAAGAAAATTGTGAAACTGATACAAAAAACTTGCAAAGTACAAGCTTTTTCAAGTTTAAATGATCAGGATAAAAGAAGTTATGTAATGGAAAAATGTGCTTCCATGAAACTCCAAATGGGAACGAATACTGTGAGTATTCTTGTCTCCTTGTTGCCGAATGATACGGCAATCATTGATCAACAATTGGAAAAATTAGCTTGTTATCCTGAAAAAATTACGCAAGAAGTTTTGGATAAATTAGTTCATCGTGAACCGGAAGACAATATCTTTCTGTTAAGCGAGTCACTACTTAAAGGTAACTTTAAAAAGACATTTTCGATTTATCAGGATATGAAGGCATTATCCTATGATCCGATTTATTTCACATCTGTCTTGGGATCACAGTTTCGTTTTACCTATCAGGTAAAGTGTTTAAGACTGAGAGGCTATTCTGAAGAAAGGATTGCACAAATGTTGCATGCGCATCCTTATCGTGTAAAAATGAGTGCACAGTTGGTGGCACATATCGATCTAGATCGAATCACATATATGATTGAAAAGATTGCGTCTTGTGATCAGAATATCAAATCAGGTAAAGTGGAGAAATATGTAGCATTTGAATTATTTTTGATTCAATGTCAGGAGGGTTTTTCATGAAATCATTAACTGAACTCTATAAAATTGGGCCTGGACCCAGCAGTTCACATACTTTTGGACCCATGAAGGCATGTGAATCATTTAAAAAAGAAGTACCGGATGCTGACAGCATTTCAATCATTCTTTATGGTTCTTTGTCACTAACAGGAAAAGGTCATTTGACTGATAAGATCTGTATTGAAACATGTGCTCCTATTCCTTGTGAAGTAATCTTTTCAAATGAAACCATGGAGGCTCATCCAAATACGATGGATCTTTTTGCCTATAAAAATAACCGTCTGATCAAAAAGAAACGTGTGTATTCAATCGGCGGTGGTGCTATTCAGTTTGAAGGTGAAAAAATCCAAAAAAGTGAAGATGTTTATTCAGATTCTAGTTTTGAAGAAATTATGAATACTTGTGATAGATTGCATATCGGATTAGAAGATTATGTGGACCGGATGGAAGATATTCAAGAAGAAATGAACCAAATACTCGATCAGATGTTGAAAACTGTAGAGAAGGGAATTCATGAGGAAGGAACGCTTCCTGGCAAACTAAATCTAAAACGTGTGGCATCCAAACTTTACGCAAGATCTCAAAAAGAAGAAGATCCTGTCAAAAAGGAAAAATTAATACTAATGGCCTATGCATATGGTGCAGCCGAGGAAAATGCTAGTGGGGGATTTACAGTAACATCTCCAACAATGGGAGCCAGTGGAATCATGCCAAGTTTAGTACGTTTTTATCTAATTGATAAAAAAATGGAAAGAAACCGGGTGCTTCAAGGATTGAAAATTGCAGGTCTGATTGGCAATTTGTTTAAAGAAAATGCCACTATTTCCGGAGCGAAAGGTGGTTGCCAAGCAGAAATCGGTGTTGCCTGTTCCATGGGAAGTGCTTTTGTGGCCTATATGGAAGGGCTTAGTGATGATGCGATTGCTTATGCTGCAGAGGTTGGGATCGAACACTTTCTGGGGTTAACTTGTGACCCAGTGGGTGGTTATGTCATGATTCCTTGCATCGAACGAAATGCAGTAGCAACACTTAGAGCCATGGATGCAGCCTTTTTGGCAAAAGAAGTAGGCTCATTAAAGAAAAACAAGGTATCTTTGGATATGATCATCAATACGATGAATTATACGGGAAACAAAATTGCTGTTGAACTGAAAGAAACCTCATTGGGCGGTTTAGCAACTGTTGTGCCGCTAGACGAATAAATCACATGTTTATAGAATAATTGAATCAATATGTCATAAGAAATCAGTCATAAAATAAGCCTCCTTAGGTAAAATCCTAAAGAGGCTTATTTTATGACTGAGTCTTTTTTATATTAAGCAATTTTGTTAATGGCATTGCTCAAACGTGCTTTCTGTCTAGACACAAAGTTTTTGTGGTGAAGACCACTTGTAATTGCTTTGTCAAGTTTTGAGTTAGCTTCATTGTAAGCTTTTAATGCAGCTTCCTTGTCATTTGCATCAACAGCAACGAGTACATTCTTGATAGCAGTTTTCAAAGCAGTTCTCTGAGCAACATTGCTTTCGTGCTTTTTGTTGTTGGTTAATACACGTTTTTTCTGAGATTTGATATTTGGCACTCTCGACACCTCCTCATAGTAATTTGCTTTTAGATTATAACAAAATCATTTCTGAAATGCAAGAAACAATTGAAAAAAGCCATAATACATACAGGAGGACTTATGAAATCAAACAAAAGAAGTGATTTTGCCGATGAATGGTTTGAAAAATATGATGAAAAAATTGTAAAACAGAAAACAGAAAGAGTCAGTGAAGATATGACACTAAAATGGATCCAGATCAAGGATAATGATTTGAAAATGCAACGAGGAGATTATGTTACTTTATCCTTTGAGAGAATGGATGATGCCGTAAAAAGGAACCAGATCAGTGAAAAACTCATTGAAATTCTGGATAAGATCTGCATTGATTATTTGCTGAATCGAATTTTAGTTGTCGGTTTAGGAAATGAAGAGATGATTTCTGATTCTATAGGTCCCAAAACAATCGCTCAGATCTTGGTTTCAGCTCATCTTTTTGAGTATGAGGAACATGTTCATCCTGGTTTGAATAATTGTGCAGCGATTGCACCGAAAGTCATGGGACAGACTGGACTTGAAAGTGCCAGGATCGTCAAAGGAATCGTAGATTTTTATAAACCTCAATGTGTGATCGTAATCGATGCGCTGGCAACAGATCGTTTTTCACGTATCAATCGCGCAATTCAGGTTTCAAACATCGGAATCATTCCTGGAAGTGGTGTTGGGAATCATCGACTTCCCATCAATGAGGAAAGTTTGCATATTCCTGTGATTTCAATTGGAATTGCAACTGTTACTACGATTGGTTCAATACTTAAAGAGATGAATCTTGAGGACACGCTAGAAAATGACTGCATCATTACACCACGTGATATGGATCTGGAATGCCGACAGATTGTTTCTATTCTTTCTCATGCCATTAACTGCTTTATTCATCCTGCTTACGAAGAGTTATAAAAACAGGTTCTTTTTCATAGAATGATTTATGAAATCTACTTTTAAAATACTGTTGAAACTGCTTATTTTGGTGATCCTTCTTTTGATTTCACCTCTCTATTCGATTCTTGAATCGCATGTGAAATCGATGGATGTTACCGGTTATTTTGCTTTAGAAAGAGTTCCTAAGCAATTGGATATCAATGATCTTAGCATGATGAAAATGGTACGTAAAGAAGATATCCCGGAACGTGAAATTGATACGGAAAAACAAGAACCGGTCAAAGAAATAAAACCAATTCAGAAACTAGGAAAATCCATCTATATTTATTCCACACATCAGAAAGAAAACTATAAAGATCATTCAACAGTCATGGAAGCCAGTGATCTTTTAAAAGAGAAGCTTATCAATAAGGGATATGATGTCGTTGTCGAAAAGAGTGATTTTAGTCAGGAACTTAGAAAACAGAATCTGAATTATAATGATTCCTATCTCATATCGCGTAATGCGCTCAATGATGCCTTAAGTGAGCATCAGGGATTTGATCTTATCATCGATTTTCATCGTGACTCCGTACCACGCGAAACAGCTTTTATAGAAGTAGATGGCAAGGTTTATGCTAAACTGATGATTGTATTGGGAGGTTTAAGTCCACATATTGATGAAATCTATCAGAATGCTGCGACACTGTTCGACCTATCCAATCAAATGAAAAATGGTATCATGAAACAGATCTTGGTAAGGGAAGCGTACTATAACCAGGATATGTCAAAGAATATGCTACTGATCGAAGTAGGAAGTGAAGAAAACTACTACGAGGAAGTAAAAAACAGTGTAGATATTCTTGCATCTGCTATTGATGAAATGATGAGGTGAACATGAAACGGTTTATCATTGATTTGATCCTGATACTGGTACTTGTAATGGTTGGAAGCAGTATGATGCAAAATGAAAAAGGAACGATCGAACAAGATATTAAAAAATTCGATCAGCAGTTTTATGAAAAAACTGATACAAAGGATCATACAGTTAAATTGAACAAGGCGAGTCAGTTGGCAAAGAATTCTTCAGAAATGATTGAACAGGTTGTAGGCGTCAGTGTAGAAATGGTAGCAACAATTTTTCACGCTTTGGTGGAATAATTATTATGAATCATTTATAATAATGAATGATATGTCACATATCGTATATACTGGCAATGATATCTTTGTCAGAAGCCCTATTTGAATGGAGACTAATTGTATGAAACGTATTTTATTTATGGGAACACCTGTTTTTGCCTGTTCCATTTTGAAATGCTTGATGGATCATCACTATCGTGTTGTTGGAGTTGTATCACAACCGGATAAAAAAGTTGGAAGGAAACAAATACTGACACCAACACCGGTCAAGAAAATGGCTTTGGAATATGGTTTAGACGTATATCAGCCGGAACATATTGCTGATCTGTATGAAACTTTGAAAAAGATGGATCTTGATTGTATCATTACCTGTGCTTACGGGCAATTCATACCCCGAAAAATTTTGGATCTGCCACGTATTCGCTGTATTAATGTACATGCTTCATTATTACCGAAATATCGTGGAGGCGCTCCGATTCATAAAGCCATTATTGAGGGAGAAAAGGAAAGCGGTGTATCAATCATGGAAATGGTCGATAAGATGGATGCCGGTGATGTATGCCACGTAAAAAAAGTGACCATCACTCAGGAAGATACCATGGGCACACTGCATGACAAGTTGGCAGTATGCGGAGCTGAGGCTCTTTTAGAAGTTTTAGATGATGTGCTCAATCAATCGGCGCATTTTGAAAAACAGGATGAGACGCAAGTGACTTATGCATGGAATATTTCCAAGGAAGAAGAAAAAATCGATTTCACTGAATCCTCTATGAGAATCTATAATCATATCCGAGGACTGATTCCGGCTCCTGTGGGTTATGCATATTTGGATGGAAAGAAAATAAAATTCCATAAAGTTGGATACATGGAAGAAAACTGTGATGAACAGAAAGGAACACTGATTGGCCTTAAAGAGGATGCCTTATGGGTTTCTTTGGAAGACGCTGTGTTAATGATTTATGAACTTCAATTAGAAGGAAAACCGAAAATGAGTGCCAGAGATTATTATAATGGGCAAGGGAAAAATATGGTCGGAAAGAAATTTGAATAACTTCGGTTATTCTTTTCTTTTGGGAAGTTGACAAAGACACTTGTTTATTTGTGAAAAATTGTGTAAAATAAATAAGAAAGTAAACACTTTCATAAAGTGATAGGAGGAAATCATATGGATATCGTAAAGATCCTCTTGTCAGTTTCGGCAGGTTTAGCTGTTGGAGTCATTCTCATGATGATGATTTCAAAAGCTGGGTTAAATAGAGACAAACTAAAGGCTGAGAAAATTCTTCAGGAAGCTGCCATCAAAGCAGAAAATGTTGTGAAACAAGCTGTTCTTGACGGGAAAACTCAGACTCATGAATTAAAGATTGCTGCAGAGAAAGAAATTAAGGAAAGAAAATCGGAAGTTGCACAAATGGAGAGCAAACTTTTACGACGCGAAGATAACCTTAATTTTCGTGATGAAACATTAACACAAAAAGAAAAGCAGATCGATCTTAAAAATAATCAATTAACTAAAAAAATGTCTGAACTGGAAGAGAAAGAAAAGAAATTACAGGAGCAAATTGACATTCAGGTAGTAGAACTGGAACGTGTCGCTGCCATGTCAACCAATGAGGCAAAAAAGGAACTTTTTGACATCGTTGAAAAACGTATGGAAAATGAAGTTATTGCCTACATAAAAGACAAAGAAGAAGAAGCAAAAAGCATTGCCAATGAAAAAGCACGCAATATTATTGCCCTATCGATTCAGAAAATGGCACAGGATGAAACCATTGACAGAACAGTCAGTGTCGTATCTTTGCCAAGTGAAGAAATGAAGGGACGTATTATTGGAAGAGAAGGAAGAAACATTAAATCTATCGAACAGGCAACTGGTGTTGATTTGATCATTGATGATACACCTGAAACAATTACCATTTCCTGCTTCGATCCGGTAAGAAGAGAAATTGCCCGTATTGCACTTGAAACACTCATTCGTGATGGACGTATTCAGCCAGGACGTATTGAGGAAGTTGTCAATAAAGTCAGAAATGAAATTGAAGCCAATATTCAG
>CAMEUL010000046.1 GCA_945938205.1 uncultured Traorella sp.
CTAATTCTTCGATTAATCCTTTATCCAATTTTCTGCTTGGATGATAATTTACTTCCGCCAAACTTGCATCATTAATCGAGAAATGAGCATTCTTGATAATTTCTTTGAACGGTATTGTTTATTCTACTTAGGTATTCCGCATCTACCAACGCTTCAAATCGTTCATCAAACGATAATTCACTTGATTTAGGATCATCTTTTTGTTCAAGGTATTTTTGGGACATAATTGGCAGCCTCATTAATTTTAGTTTCTTTTCGATATTTATTTTATCCATTGTTTTTTCCTCCATAATAATCAGCGCCTCTTACGAAAGCTAATGATGACTGTCTAGTTCGAATTTTTTTATCTTCCTTGTATTTTATATCTTGATTCGATTCTAAAATCATTTTAATATTTTTGTAGCCCGGTTTGCTGATGTGCTCCAACGCTAATTGACACGCATCTTCAAGTCGGGTTTTCCCATATTTGTCTTCTAATTTAAGAATAGATAAACAGCCTTGATAAGCTTGTTCCTCAACCTTGTATCGCTCAAATAATTTTTCAATGAGTTCGTTTGTGCTTGATCCTATTGATAAAGACCATTTAATGAATCTGTCTTTATTCCATTGATATATTTGGTGATTTACTGGCATATGTTCTTCATTTGTCGAATATTGATTCTTTCGTCCATTTAATCGTTGATGTGAGCATATTTGATTATTTTTATAATAAATTCTTATTGTACTTTTAGTGATTCTGACATCTACATAATTACCAACGTATTCGTAAGGAACTGAATAATTCATACGATCAACTGATATATGATAATTTAGTTGAACTTTTGCTTTCTTCCACTCGCTCAATTCAAAATCTTTCTCTGGAAGATCTTTCATGAATTCTTTTTCTTCATTAAGATAAACGGATTCTCTTGAGCCTTCTTTCTTTTGAAATGGTTTGGTATTGAAAATATTTAATTCTTTCAATATAGCTTTATTCAAGTCTTCAATACTAAAGAATTTTCTATTTCTTAATCTACCAATAATCGCTACAGTACAGTCACCTACAGAACCTTCGACAGCCGCCTTATCTTTTGGCTTTCTTACTCTTGTAGGAATCACTGTAACACCATAATGATCAGACATTTCTTGATAAGCCTTGTTTAATAATGGATCTTCATATTTCTTATGATTTATGACACCTGTTTTTAAATTGTCAGGAATCAACAATCTACTGACTCCTTCAAAATACTTGAATGCATTGATGTGACAATCAATCCAATCATTTACTTTCATCGTAAAACATGCTTGCACATAACAATACATACTAAAAGGTAATGTCGCTTCAAATAGATAAACAGGAATTTCTTCGCCCGTATAACTATCGAAAATTGACATTGTTGTGCCAAACCAATCGACCATCATTTTGTCTCCCGGTTTATGATTGATATGCATCGTAAGATTATTACGCTTGACATAATTACGATACATCTCACAAAAATAACTATATCGATAATATGGAATTTTTGATTTCTTACATTGTTCTGAATACTCTTCCCATAATAATCGGATAGTAGTACCTGGTTTAAGTAGTTCTTTATGAATATACTCAAAGTCAGGCTTTTCTAAATGTAATGTAATTTCGGGGCGAGGAAATAATACATCTTGTATTTCCGTTTCAGACATATTACTTGCCTTATCCCAAAACAACATCTTTTCATCAGCTGATTTTATGATTTGACTTACAGTATTCCTTGACAGGCTCAAAGTCGAAGCAATGTTTCGCTGACTCACTTTATTGAAACGAAGTTCCAATACTTTCTTCACATCTCGCATAAAAAACACCTCCTAATTGCAAGATAGATGATGAACTTTCGTTCATCAATCCTATAATACTATTAAAAGGTGTCTTTTTAATAAATATTTATGTGGCTCTCTGTAACGGATTGCCTGGCTCTGGTGAGCGGATTGTGGGTGGCTCTAAAGACCGTTTTAGGTGGCTCCGCCATTGCGTAATAATCAATCCATGATAATCCAGCCTGAAATGATTCAAGAACTAACATTTCATAAAGATACGTATCATCATAAGAAGGTACACCCCATTCTAGATCATGATATTTCACATACAGTTCATTATTTTCATCAACCCATTTACATCTCATGGAAATATTATATGTCATAAAAAAAGTAATCACAAGGATTACTTTAGTTCAAACATGTTCTTTGGAACACCACAAATTGGACAAACATAAGAATCAGGTAATTCTTCAAAAGGAGTTTCTCCATCATAAACATATCCACAAATTGAACATACCCACTTCTTGCTTTCAGATATGTTTTCATCAACGATATGTGTAGGTGCATTTTTCGGAGATTTTCCTTTAATGACTTCATGATAGTATTTATAGGTCATTGGAGTTCCCTGATTTAATACATCACCATCGATTACTTCACCTAAGAATACAGTATGAGTTGGAGTTTCCATTGTGTTGATCACTTTTAATGTCAAATAACCTAAACTATCATTTAAAACAGGTAATCCGTCTTTCTTGGTTTAAGAAATTGATTCAAACTTATTAATCTCTTTACAGCTCTTAAACCCAAATGTACCAATTAGCTGTGGATCAATACTTTCCTGCAATACATTTATAGCAAAGTATCCACTTTCGCTAATTGCCTGATGAGTTGCATTGTTGTGATTTACACTGACTGCAATCGTAGAAGGTTTGTCTGTAATTTGCATTGCACTGTTGGCAACACAACCATAATGATTATCATCCTTAGTACTTGTGATGACATATACGCCGTAGCTTAGTTTTGTATAAATTTCATAATTCATAAGATTACCTCTACCTAATAATCTAAACTGAAACATCAATCTAGTCAAGTGAATTATAATTTAAAGTTTATTTTTTTTGCATAAAACATTTTATGCTTAGAACTATTACTAATATAAATGGTACAATGTTGTCATCCAATCAATTTTCTTCTTATTTATATTCATTTTTGTTCTCCTATATACTTCTGATAACTGCTATCCAGTTCAATGAGTTCACTGAGATTATCAATTTCAATAATATCTCCTCGTTCCATTTCTTTAATACCGAGTTCATAGTCATCTGGATAGCAGAACATAGTCATTAACCATTCATTAGTCGGTCCTTCCGTCCAGACAGCATTATAACCAGAGCGTTCAAATTCAGGGGCTAAAATATTATCGTTGTAAATAATCTGGTCACCATCTAAAATAATTGAATCTTCTAAATAATTTCTTGCAACATACAAGGATGCTATGTTGTTACAAGTGTCATAGTATGGATTGTCAATCAATGTAATTCCCGAATACTCATTTTCAAGAACTCTAAACTGTTCTTTTAGATATCCAACAACTATATAAATCTCATAAATTCCATTTGATTGAAGACCTTTGATAACAGTATCAATCATTCTAATACCATTTATTCTTACTAATGGTTTAGGTGTTTCTAAAGATACTGGCTGCATTCTTTTCCCAATGCCGGCAGCCATAATAATGGCACGTTTCACAGTATTCATATTTTACTCTCCCATTTATTCAGTTGATCCTTAACAATTTTATAGTAATCTTTTGCATAGCGATATTGGCGAAGAGAATACTCTCCAAATTCAATACCAAGGCTTCTTTTGTATTCGCACCAATTGCTCCAAAGCAAACCACATGTCGCAACATAACAATATATCTTTATTCTAGTTTCAGTTGGACAAGTGCCTTCGAAATAGATATCAATGAGATTATCAATCTGCTGTTTGTTATAAAGAGAATATATGCAAAACATTGCAATATCAACATGAGGATCTTGCATTCCGGCATATTCCCAATCAATGAGCCGAATCTCATCACCTACAAATAGAAAATTATCCGGTACCGCATCAATATGAGCCAATACTTTATTTTCAATATGCGCATCAATATATGACTTTAAACTTAATACATTCTTCTTCGTATTCTTGTAATCTTTGTATACAGAAGGACTTTTCCAAAGGCTCTCATAGAATTCGATCTGTCCAAAGATATTAAATTCATGTTCAACAATAAGTCCTAGTTCATGGAAACATCTTAATTTCAACATACACTTTTTTAAATCATCTTGATTTAATGGATTACAAACTCTTGCTCCCTCCAAGTATTGTGTAATCTTATATCCTTTCTCAGGATTTATATAGGCAATATCATCACAAATGTTTCTGCCGTTAATGACCTGATAAACAGATGCTTCTTCTTTTCGGTTTATTAACTGATCAGTTCCTTCACCTGGTATTCGCATAATATATTTTCTTTCATTGCATGTAAATAGAAATGAACGATTTGTCATACCTTTCTTCAAAACAGTAATATCCCTAATTTCATTTTGTTCTACTTGTAAAACTTTACTGATAACTGCCAAAGCATCAGATTTCAGATGATTTGAGTCACTGTCTAATTCTCTAAGCTGCTCATAAGTATTAATTTCTACAACTTCTGTTGCAGGTACTACTTTAGCTTGAACAATCATTTTATCTTTGTAGTACAATGCTTCTTCCCAGAATGAATCATCATGTTTTTTATCGTTGCATAGTTGTATGATGTTTTCACGAACTTTTGCTGCTTGTTCCTCCAGCAAATAACTGATACCGATCATGCCATTGCCACCAGAACTTTCTGGTATTGCAACCAGTTCCATCTTTCGATTTACTCGAACACTACTATGATCATCAATTAAATCACTAACCATGTACCAGGAATATAGTTCATTTCTATGAAATGGATTTTGATTGCACCATATATCGCATGGAATTACATATGTATTTGATAAATGATCCAAAACTAGTTTCATTGAATATAGGTTGTTTTTTATAGCATATTCTGAATTAACAATCAGTTCGACATTATATTCATCTATCAAATAATCAAATTGTTCTTTCATAAATCCAACAACTACATAAATCTCTTTTATACCAACCTCGTGAAGTTGCTTAATTATACGTTCTATTAGTACCTCACCATGAACTTCTAATAATGCTTTTGGAGTTTCTGTATTGATTGGAACCATTCTCATTCCAAAGCCTGCAGCAAGTATAATTGCATTCTTTGGTGCTTTATCTTTAAACTCAAAATATGCTTTTTTTGTTGGCTGAACGTGCTCATCAAGATATCCATAATTCATCAGATTCTTAATCGACCTATTAACAACACCTAAAGAATGTCCGCAATTTTTAGATAAAACTCTTTGATTTATGTACGAATTATGCATTATCGCGTTCATTACATCACTTTCTTGTTTGTTCATGCACATCTTTCCTTTCATTTTTGTTGACTGACAACCCAAAAATAATGTATACAATTGAATTGAATACGATGTATACCCATTAAATTATGGTATATAGTTATAAGAAATTTTATCAGATAATTCAGAAGCTACTTTATAACCATCAAAATGAATCAAGTGATTCATTGTAAATCCATATATATGCGTTGAAAAGAATTAAATTCATGTTGTATATTTATAAATAATTTTTCATTTTGAATGGCTGCTTTTTTCCTTAAACGATATTGAATTGTTTCCTTATTTACATAACCTGATTAGTTTTCAAATTATCTTATTCAACTACCTTTTTCAAATCAAACACAACAAAACATATTCGAAAAGTTTCTTTTTATTCAGAATCATTATCTTTGATAAACCCGCTTGAATTATGTAAGCACGAGCATTCAAAAAAAGACATTAAACATCATATGAAGGTACATTCCATTCTTCATCATGATATATCACAAATAAATCATCATTTTCATCTACCCATTAGCATCTCATAGATTTATTATATGCTATAAAAAAAGTAATCACAAGGATTACTTTAGTTCAAACATGTTCTTTGGATACCACAAACAGGAGAAACATATGTTTCTAGCAATTCTTCAAATGGTGTGTCTTCATCATAGACATAATCACAAATAGAACATATCAATTTTAACTTTTGTAATGTTTTCATCAACGATATGAGTTGGTTTATTCTTTTGCGTTTTTTTTTATGGATTAATAATATACTTATAAGTAATTGGAGTTGCCTGGTTTAAAACATCTCCTTCAACTCATTCTGTATTCTTAGGTGAAGTTATTTCAAAACAGGTAATCCATCTTTCATTATGTATAAAATTGATTCGAACTTATTCATTTCTGCAGTTTCTAAAACATAAAGTCAAATTAATTTTAAATCAATGATTTCCTAAAAATCATTAATTACAAATAAAAAATGATTCTTTCTATT
Organism: uncultured Traorella sp.; assembly: GCA_945938205.1. Classification (GTDB taxonomy): domain Bacteria; phylum Bacillota_I; class Bacilli_A; order Erysipelotrichales; family Erysipelotrichaceae; genus Traorella. The sequence goes on from CAMEUL010000046.1 coordinate 6,259, forward strand.
TTTGCAGATGGCATGACAATAATATACCATTAAGGTTTGAATTATTAAGCATGCTACAATCTTTTTAATGCATCATTTTCTAATCTATAATTAGATTTGACATAATCTAATATCCTTTTGTAGTCTTCAATAAAATCCACTTCTGCCCAAAATAATTCATTAACATCTAAAGCATAAATGTTTTCTTTTTCAGTTAATGAATATAAAACATTTTCCCACCATACATTGTGTTCCTGATTTGAAACCATTTTTATCAACTGGTTTTTGAAGACAGGAACAAAACAACTTTTAATCTTAGCAATTCCAACATATTCACAATCTCTTTCATCAAAAGTTAGATTTTTCCCATATCTTTTAATAATACCGTTTTCAGTTCCAAAAAAATAATCACCATCTTGAACTCGTCGTTTATCAGAGAGCATTACAACATCTTCATTCGCTGATAGTAATAAATCAAGAATATCTTGATACCAAAATACATCAGCATTTGCGATAATAATGTCCTCTTCATTGATGGAATCTTTCGCAAGATATAAGGATCCAATGCTATTTGTCACATCAAAAAACGGATTATAAATTATTTCCACATTTGTATCTTTTAGAATATCTTCAATTACCTGATGTTTATATCCAACCACAATAGTGCATCCAATACCATTTTTCTCTAGCATTTCTACTGTTCTTAAAATCAAGTGTATTCCGCCTACATCTAATGTTGACTTAGGTACTTCAGGAATATTCTTGCTAATTCTAGATCCTTTACCAGCTGCTAATAAGAATGCATGCATTATAAAACCTCCTTTAGACATTTAATCAAATTATCATAATCTTCTTTTGTTAGATTTCCCATATGTCCTACTCTTAGTACTTTATCTGCTAATTCGCCACCATTTGGTGTAAGCATCATATCATATTTTTCTTTAATTTCAAGAAAGGTTTCATAAGCTTTTCCATTAGTGAATATAATTGGTGTTAATCCGTTACTTAAAGGATAATTTGGTAAAGTAAGTCCTAGTTTAATGATTTCATTTCTGAAATAATCAGCTTTATTTTTATGTTCGGCTACAATAAAATCAATACCATAATTGTACAAATTATCTAGTCGATCTTTTAATTCTAGTATTACACCAACTGCAGGAGTAAAAGGAGTTTGTCCTCTTTTCATATTTACTAGATATGGTTTCAAGTCAAAATATAATGATTCAACATTATTTTCCATTATGAATCTTTCCATTTTTGGATTAATTGCAATACATGCTAATCCAGGTGATAATGCAAGCGCTTTTTGACTACCAGTAAAAATCATATCTACATTCATTTTTTCCATATCAATGTAATCAACAAGAAATGAACTTACTGCATCAACAATTAAACTTATATTGTTTTCTTTACAGAAATTCCCAATCATTTGTAAATCATATAGTTGACCTGTAGAAGTTTCATGAACATTCACTAATAGTTTTGTAATTCCTTTTCCAGAAAACTTCATTAGTTTATCCTCATTCAATGATTCTCCAAATTTAAGATTAAGACATTCATAATTTAAATGATGAATTCGGCATATTTCGCAAAATCTGCGTCCAAATCCTCCTCCGTTAATGATTAGTATTTTGTCTTTTGAACATGTTCCATTCATCACAGCACATTCCATTGCTCCAGTTCCTGAAGCAGTAAGTAAAATCAACTTGCTTTCTTGAGGAGCTTTAAGCAGTTTCAAAAATTTTTCCTGTATATCTAAAACAATATCAGAAAATTCTTTTGTTCTAAAATATGGTAATTGCTTTGATGCAACATTTAATGTATCTGAGTACATTTCAACGGGTCCAACAGTAAATAATTTCATATTACCTCTCTTTGATACATATCGTATCGGATGATTAAGCTTTAATTTCAAACAAATATCTTTTTAAAGCATCCTGCCAACTTGGTAAACGATTGAATCCATTTTTATCAAGTTCACTCTTATTCATTCTAGAGTTCTTAGGACGTTTTGCTTTAGCAGGAAAAGCATTTGAATCAACAGGAGTAACCTTGACATCCATATTGGCTTGCTTGAAAATTTCACAGGCGAATTCATACCATGAGCATAATCCTTCATTTGTAGCATGGTATGTACCATATTTTTCAGTTTGAATCATATCAACAACTAATTTGGATAGATCATATGTATATGTTGGAGATCCAATCTGATCATCTACTACACTCACAGCACCTTTTTCTTTTCCTAATCGCAACATTGTTTTTATGAAATTATTACCATTTTTTCCAAAAACCCATGCGATACGAATAATAAAATGTTTAGGGTAAGCTTCTACAGCAAGTTCCCCTTCATATTTGGTTTGCCCATATACATTTAAAGGTGTTCGATTGTCATATTCATTCCAAGGTTCAGTCCCTTCTCCACTAAAAACATAATCCGTAGAGAAATACATCACAGGAATATCTTGTTCTTTACAAACTTCCACAATATTCTGTGTACCTTCAACATTAACTTTACGACAAACATCTACCATTTCTTCTGCTTTATCTACGGCAGTCCATGCAGCACAATGAACAACAGCATCATAATTTCCTGCTTTGATTACATAATTTACTTGCTGTTTATTGGTGATATCCATTTCTTGAATATCGACACCTACTGCTTCAATACCTCTGGAATGTGCTTCATTTACTACATCATAGCCTAATTGTCCATTATATCCAGTTACTAGTAATTTCATAATGCTCCTTTCATAGAGATAAAAGCAACTCTCGTTGCTTTTTATACTCTTCCCTTTTCTTTGTACATCTTTTCAAAGTAATTCTGATATTCACCACTTAAGATATTCTGCCACCATTCTTTATTGTCAAGATACCATTGAATGGTCTGCTGGATACCGGTATCAAAATTATATTTAGGTTTCCACCCAAGTTCAGTTTCAAGTTTTGTTGGATCGATAGC
>CAMEUL010000047.1 GCA_945938205.1 uncultured Traorella sp.
GCCGAAGGTCTGCTGAAATGTTGAGAATGGAGAGATCGATCCAGTTGAGCACATGTGGTCCCAATAGAATTCCTGTTAATATCATTCCTAAAAGAGAAGGCAATTTCATTTTTTTAAATACAGTACCAAAAAATAAACCAAATAATAATATGTAAGCTATACTTGTTAACATGTTCTTTCCTCTCATTTTGATTTTATTTAACTTTTCAAATATTGACAAGTATTTTGTTGAAAATTGATTTATAATTTATAACTAAAGGAAGTGATTGTATGATACAACTGTTTGCGTGTGATCTTGACGGAACACTTTTAAATGAAGCACATGAATTTGATGAGATCATTCTGAATGCTATCGATGAAGTGATTCAAGAAAAGAAATACTTTGCTATTGCTACCGGACGACATATGCATAAAAGTCATGATGATATGCTGAAACTTGAAAAAAAGGATATTTATACTATTTGTATGAATGGTGCTGTTATTTTCAATCCTGATGGTGAAGTGATTTATAAAAAGGAACTTGATAAAATAGTTTTAAAAGACCTTTTGGAAACATTTCCATTTGTTAATTTTGAATGCATTGGTATGGAAAACGTCTATATTCGAAAAAGTAGAGAAGAACATCTAAAGCAATTTGAACAGAGAAGCATCTGGAACAAGGCTATAAAAAAATCAAAAATTGAAAGCTTTCTGAAGGACTCTATATTTGATCAAGGTAATGAACAAATCCTTTCTCATGATATCATGAAACTCAATTGTCGTGTTGATGATATAACACAAAAAGAGCAATTATTGAAATATATTGATAATCATCAAGATCAAATTGTGAACGCCCCTTTTGATTCAGGAGCCTTTGAAATCACAATGAAAGGTGTCAATAAAGGAGAAGCAGTAAGTTGGCTTGCACAATTGCTTAAGATTAATGAAGAAGAAGTTGCGGTATATGGAGATGGCGGAAATGATCTTGAAATGTTATCAAGATTTAAGCATTCCTATGCAACTTCAAATGCACTTGATGAAGCGAAAACAGCCGCTGGGAACATTATAGGTAATTGTAAAGATTATGCAGTACCTGATCATATTCTTAAAACATTGAGGGAAGACAAGTAGATTGTGTTCCCTTTAATCATTAGGAAAAGGATGTTTTTTTTTATGATATGTGTTACAATATACAAGATTTGGAGGTAGCTATGGCGAATTCTAAGAAAAAACACATAAGCATCAGAACAAAAAAAATACTTGTGGTAGTATTGAGCGTTGTTTTGGTACTGATTGTTGGTGGAATTGTTGGTTTTAACTTGTATGCTGATTCTTTACTGAATCGAATGAATATAAAAAATGAAATCAATAAGAGTGAAGTAAATGTAGTAGAAAGTCACCGTAATATTGATAATATTGCCTTACTTGGAATTGATAGTGATAATGGAACTGGTCTGGGTTCAAGAAGTGATGTCATGAAACTGATCTCACTTGATTTTGACAATAAGAAGTTAAAGATTACTTCATTACAGCGTGATAATATTGTTTATCAACCTTTAATGGATCGTTATGAAAAACTGAATCATGCATATTGGAGAAATGGTGTGGAAGGTACATTAAGTTCCATTAATTACAATTTTGATCTTGACGTTACTAAATATGTACTTTTTGACTTTGATTCCGTTGAGGAAATTGTAGATATCCTGGGTGGAGTAAATATTTATCTGTCAGGTGCTGAAGCTTCCTATATGGGATTTGGCGGAGAAGGAAGTTATCATTTAAATGGTAGCCAAACTCTTGCTTTTTCAAGAATACGTTCTATAGATAGTGATTATGAGCGAATGAACCGTCAAACTCGTGTGATTGATGCCTTGATACATAGTTTTAAAGATAATAATCCATTTGAATTATTGGGTATTGTGAATCAGGTATTGCCTTATATTGAAACAAATATTCCAGTTTCTACCATTAAAAGTTATTTAACAAATGTCATTACATTTGATTTGAATAATATTGAACAATACCAGTTTCCAGCCAATGGATATGATTCACAGTTAACCACATTGTCATTATATGGTTATTCTCCACAGTATGTATTGAAAGATTTTAGTGGTGAAGTCGAATTATTACATCACAATATAAATAATCCAAATGATAAATATACTGCTAGTGAAAACGTATTAAAAGTTGAACGAGAAATTCTGGCACTTGCCGGATATTAAAAATAGGAGGTTTTATGAAGAAAGTCATGTTTATTTCAAGTATGGGTGGACATTTGAATGAACTACTTCAGTTAAAACCTCTTTTTTCTAAATATCAAACTAGTTTTGTGACCGAAAAAACGCCTTCTACCTTATTTTTAGAAAAAGAATATAAAGAGGTGTATTATTTGCCTTATGCAACAAAGCATCAGATGTGGAAATATATTTTTGTCTTTCCATATAATATATTCAAAAGTTTATTCCTTTTTTTGAAAGTGAAGCCGGATGTTATTATTTCTACTGGTAGTCACACAGCGGTTCCAATGTGTTATATCGCACATCTATTTAAAAGAAAAGTAATTTACATTGAGACATTTGCCAATATTTATACAAAAAGTGTGGCAGGAAAGTTGGTTTATCCGATTGCAGATAAATTTGTAGTACAATGGGAAAGCATGCTGGATCTTTATCCTAATGCCATATATGGAGGTTGGATCTTCTGATGATATTTGTAACTTTAGGAACTCAAGATAAAACTTTTGAACGACTGTTGATGAAAATAGATGAATTAATAGATAAAGGCGTAATACAGGGTGATGTTATCGTGCAGGCAGGTAAAACCAATTATTCCAGCAAGAATATGAAGATTTTTGATTTTATTGAATTAAATCGAATGAATCAGTATATTGAAAAGTGTGATTATATGATATCTCATGCAGGTGTAGGTACAATCATGAATGCCATCAATCATCAAAAGAAAATAATTGCTGTTGCTAGACGTGCAAAATTTGGTGAGCATGAGAATGATCATCAGGTTGAGATTACAACAAAATTTAGTGATTTTGGATATATTTTAGGTTGCACTGAAGTTGAAGAATTGGAAGAAAAAATAAAAATGATTGACCAATTTAAGACAAAACCATATGAATCAAATAATCAATCATTTTGTGATTTGATTGATTCTATGATCAATGAGTAGCGTTAGCTACTTTTTGCTTATAATTGCTTTATTTTGTGAGAACTATTATAATGTACAAGTAAAGGTGAAAACATGAAAAATTGTATTTTAGTTATTAATTACAATGATTATCCTACAACAATTCAATTCATAGAAAATGTTAAAAATTTTAAATGTTTGGATTATATAGTAGTATTAGATAATTGTTCAACTGATGATTCATTTTCTAAACTTAAAGCTTATGAAAATGATTTAATACATGTCATACAAAGCGAAAAGAATAAAGGATATGCTTATGCCATAAATTATGGTGCAAAATATCTTATGAAAATATTTGGTGACTGTAATATCATAGTGAGTAACTCTGATATCATCATAAAAAACGAAAAGACTATTCTTGATCTTATTCATTCTAAAAATGATGAAATGGCTATTCTTGCTCCAGTTATAAATGAACATGGAAAATTGGATAGAGGATGGAAAATTCCATCACCAATACAAGACAGTCTTATGAATTTGATATATCTACATCGTTTTTTGAAACCATTGTTTTTATATTATAATGATGACTACTATAATGGAAAGAATCTTGTTGAAGTTGAGGCTGTTACAGGTTGTTTTTTTATGATAGATTCAAAGCATCTAGAAGAAGTAGGTTTCTTTGATGAGAACACCTTTCTTTACTATGAAGAAAACATCATTGCAAAAAAACTAAAAGATAAAGATTTAAAAACATATATTGATTGTAATGCATGTGTTATACATAATCATTCAGTTTCTATAAATAAGAGTTTGAATCGTTTAAATAAGTATGTGCAGTTAAAAAAAAGCCAATACTATTTTCAGACTGTTTATAATCATGCGAATATATTTGAACGTTTTCTTTTAAAACTTACATATTATATGAGTTATGGTATTTTTTATATCGCTTATAAGTTTGTACAATAGATATAAGGAGATTGATGATGGAAAAAATTAGCGTAATAGTTCCTGTTTACAATAGAGAAAAAACGATTCGTAAATGTCTGTATTCGTTAGTCAATCAAACATATCAAAATATTGAAATACTAGTTATCAATGATGGTTCTACAGATGATTCGAAAGAAATCATTGATGAATTTTATAAGAAATACCCTGACAAAATAGTTGCTATACATACTGAAAATCAAGGTGTATCCATGGCACGAAATGAAGGTTTAAGGCGTGTATCTGGAGATTATGTTGGCTTTGTTGATAGTGATGACTACATTGAGTTTACGATGTATGAAAAACTGTATAATAAAATTACTAGTAGTGATTTTGATATGGTCGCTTGTGATACGATAGCTCATTATCCTAATCATGATCTAATTATTCACTCAAACATAGAAGACGATCAGAACATAAACAAATTACTGATTGATTCGTATGCTGTATTATGGAATAAACTCTTTAGAAGGGGATATGTTGAAAATGTCAGATTTAAAAAAGATTTCTGGTATGAAGATGTACTATTTCTTTTCCAAGTTTATCCTCAATTAAGAAAAGTGGGAAGTATAGAAGATACTTTATATCATTATGTGCAGAATCAAAGTTCTATAACATATACTTATAATGACAAGCTATATCAATTAATTGATAATATGGATGATATCTTGTCCTACTATAAAGACTTCGGTTTTTATGAAGCTTATCAAAATGAACTTGAGTATTCATATGTCAGATATTTATTTGGAACATTTATAAAAAGGTTAGCAAAGTGTAAAGATTTCAGTAAGTATAAAAAAGGATTTTATTTTGTAATGAATAAAGTTAAATCAACTTTTCCATATTATAAAAAAAATATTTATATTTCTAATAGAGATTCAAAGTCATTCTATTTAAAGCATTTTAATTATATTTTTGCACTAATGATATATATTAAAGAAAAAAATAAGATGAACTGAGGTGGAATATGAAAACATCTGTTGTTATGACAACATACAATGGCGAAAAATATATTAAAGAGCAACTTGTGAGTATCATGAATCAAACGATTGCGCCTGATGAAGTAGTCATTGTAGATGATGCTTCAAATGATGCAACTGTTCATATAATAAAAGAATTTATTGAAAAAAACAAACTCAATCATTGGAAATTCATTGAAAATACTAAGAATCTTGGTTTCAATTTAAATTTTAGAAAAGCACTTTCTTATTCTTCAAATGAATTAGTATTCTTGTGTGATCAAGATGATATATGGAAAGAAAATAAAATAGAATCTATGAAGAAAGTTTTTCAGGATTATACTTCTGTCTATTTATTAGCGTGCTCATTTGATAAAATTGACTCAAAAGGACATGTAACAAAAGAAAATTGTTCAGTCTATAAAAAACGACTGAATGTTCTTTCAAAAATAACTCTAGGTGAATTATTGAAAGATAATTTTGCTCAAGGATGCTGTATGGCAGTGAGAAGAGAAGTAATTAAAGAATTAGAGAATGACACGCAAAATGATTTGGAACATGATTGGTCATTAGCTCTGATTGCCGCACTAAAAGATGGCTGTTATTTTTTAAATCAACCACTGATCCAATATAGAATTCATTTAAATAATACTATTGGATTCGAAGAAAAAGATATTCATAGAATGATGAAGCGTACTTCTAATAGAGTGGATACGATTAAAGAAGAATTAAAACGTGTTGTTTTCGTTCTTCAATTTCACAATAATGATTTTTTGATTACTCAGAAAAACTATTTACAATTTAGAATCAATTGTATACTTAAAAAATCACTGATACCTTTAATAAAAGAATCATTTTTTGGAGAATATAGAAAGATATCGAATTATCATGCTATTCTTGGAGACTGTATTTCTATTTTGATAAAATGAAAATTCATTCGAATTATGATTGTAAATTTGATATAATATCAATGCTTAGATAAGGAGTAAATATGGAAGAAAAGCAGAATGCTATTGAGGTTAGAAATTTAAGTAAGGCATTTAAGGTTGCTTATGATAAACCTACTACATTAAAAGAGCATCTTGTGTCACTAGGAAAAAGAAATCAAGTTGAGCGAAGAACTGTTTTAGAGAATATAAACTTAGATATAAAAAAGGGTGAAACAGTTGCGTTGATTGGAACAAACGGAAGTGGTAAATCGACCCTTTTGAAACTAATGACAAAGATTCTTTATCCCACAAAGGGAACATTAAAGACATATGGCAAAGTAACATCCTTATTAGAATTAGGTGCAGGTTTTCACCCGGATTTTACTGGAAGAGAAAATATATATTTTAATGCATCTATTTTTGGATTGACTAGAGATGAAATAGATAATCGAATTGGCGACATTATAGAATTTTCTGAATTAGAAGAATTTATTGATAATCCAATTAGAACCTATTCTTCTGGAATGTATATGAGACTTGCTTTTTCAATTGCAATTAATGTCGATGCTGATATCTTACTGATTGATGAAATTCTTGCAGTCGGAGATCAACATTTTAATGATAAATGTTATAAAAAATTGAGAGAGTTAAGAGATAGTGATAAAACTATTGTCATTGTTTCTCATAGTTTAGATGCTGTAAAAGATTTATGTAGAAGAGCTATTTGGATCTATAAAGGCCATGTTCAGTTGGATGGTGACCCAAACTATGTTATTAATGAGTATTTAAATCAAATTGCATTAGATCATAAAGAAACGAGAAAGAAGCAAGAAAAAGAAGGAAACAGAAAGAATAGAGGCATTGTTTTTATTGATGGTCCTAATTCTTTTACTCATTTTACACCAACAAAGAATCATTTTGTAATTCGAGGATGGTCATTGTGCGATTATGAAGATGCTGAACTCCGTATTTTTGTTGATGAAACACAGATTCTTGATTATATCAAAATTTCAAGACCAGATGTAATTGAAGCTTATATTCAGGAATTTGCAGGATTTATTGAAAATGATGATGTAGGATATGAATGCTCATTTGATATATCAACTTTAAGTTTTGGAGAGCATCATATTCGTGTTTTACTTTATGATTTAATAAATAACGTGGAAATCACAGATAAAGATGTTGTCTTCTACTATGATCCAGTGGAGGTAATTTAAATGCAACTTTTTAAAGATTTGTATATGTATAGAGAATTATTAAAAACAAATATAAAGAAGGAAATCAGAGGAAAATACAAGGGATCAGCCTTAGGGATTTTGTGGTCTTTTATTAATCCATTACTACAGGTAGTCGTTTATGCGATTGTATTTCCTTATATTATGAGAGGATCTATGGATAACTTCTTGATCTATCTTGTATGTGGGATAATTCCTTGGACTTTTTTTACTACTGTAATTGGGCAAGGATGTCAAACAATTCGTGCAAATGCCGGTATAGTAAAGAAAGTTTATTTTCCAAGAGAAATACTACCCATTTCTGTTGTGTTGAGTGGTTTAATTAACTTCTTAATTTCATGTGTAATCATTCTGCTATTTGTTTTTTTTGGTGGTTTAGGTATTAGTTGGCATCTTATCCTTCTACCAATTATTGCATTATTTCAGTCTTTGTTTTCTTTAGGATTAACTTTTATTTTAAGTGCTCTAAATATCTATATTAAAGACACTGAATACATAGTTACTTTTATTCTAAATATGGCATTTTATGCTACACCAATTCTTTATGATACTAGTTTGTTTAAAGGCAATATATTTTTTCAGATCATTTTTAAAATCAATCCAATGGCAACATTTATCAATGGTTATCGTGATATTTTTATGTTTCATCAATTACCAGATATGCAATGGATGATGTTAACAGGCTTGTTTTGTGCTTTGTTAACTGTAATTGGATATTTAATTTTCAAAAGACTTGAAAAAGGATTTGCAGAAGAGATTTAGGAGAAATTATGTCAATTCAATATTGTGTTGAAACAAAGAAGATTATTCATATTAAAGATAAGTATCTCTTAAAAATAGATGGATACTATTTTTCAAGCACTAACGAAGACACTATTTTTCATTTATTGATCAACGAAAAACCTCATCAGTTTGAGGTGTTTTATTCTAAGTATGAGTCAAATTCTTTCTCCGATAATTATAGTTTCAGATTTAGAATTGAAGCAGAAGTCTTTGAAGAAATAGATTCTTTAGTATTAGATGCACAATATTTAAATGATAAACAAACTTTGCTCTATCTAGAAAAGAATGAAATATCGTCAATAATTGATTCTAAAAGGTTAATATATACTATTGATAAAGTATTGAAAGATAACCAGCATATGATCATTCAAGGCTGGGTATTTTCTGTTACAGGATCAATTCCTAAAATTAAAATATATGACAACGATAATAAGAATATAAATTTCAACATTCAAAAGAGTGAAAGATATGATTTATGTCATCAGAGATTGATATCTTATGATCAAATAGACTGTGGTTTTGAGATATCTTTTGATATTGAAAAAAAGAAATATTATAGAATAAGATTCTTGGATGTAGATGAATTTGTTGAGATTGAACTTATGGAAACTCATTATTTTGATTTTCTATCTTTAGTTAAAAAAATAATGAAAAAAATAGGATTTAACAAAGTGGTAAAGAAATTTTGCAAAACAGAAAACAAATTATCTCTTTATGAAACATGGAATTTGAATCAGAAAAGTTCGTATGAACTGGTTCAATTTGATTATGAACCTTTGATTAGTATCGTTGTTCCAACATTTAATACCCCTAAAAAATATTTGAGAGACATGATAGATTCAGTATTGAATCAAACTTATCGTAATGTTGAGCTATGTATTGCTGATGGCAGTAATGATTTATCTGTAATGGATGAAATACGTAAATACGCTG
>CAMEUL010000048.1 GCA_945938205.1 uncultured Traorella sp.
TGTGGAATGACTATAATAGTTAATAATTGGAGGACCGTATTATGTTGTACAGTATTAAATTAAATGATGTTTTGGTCACTAGCAATGAGGCCATCAGTGAAGAAGAGGGAAAAGCATATGTGGAATGGGTACAGAAAAAATATGCCGGGAAAACATTAGAAAGTATTTCTTTGAATTTTGATGAAGAAGATGTGAACATTGAAACACATTTGGCACCAGAGCCTTTTGAAAAGATTCGTCGCATTACAGGATATCTTGTTGGTACAGTAGATCGCTTCAACGATGGCAAAAGAGCTGAAGAAAGAGATCGTGTGAAACACATGTAGAAAGCTCGAAAGGAGCTTTTTATTTATGGAAATCAAAAAAGAACTGTGTGAATGGTTTGTGGACAATCATCGTCCGCTGATCTTTCGTGAAAGCAAAGATCCTTATGCTATTTGGGTCAGTGAAATCATGGCCCAACAGACACGCATTGAAACCATGTTGCCATATTATGAAAAATGGATGAAAGACTATCCAACCATAGAAGCATTAGCGAATGCACCCATTGAAAAGATCCTGAAAAGCTGGGAAGGATTAGGCTACTACAACCGGGCTCGAAAACTTCATGAGGGAGCAAAGCAAGTCATGAATGAATATGATGGAAGATTACCTCAAACAGTGGAAGAACTAGAAAAGATTTCGGGTATTGGTCCTTATACGGCGGGTGCCATTGCTTCTATTGCCTTTGGCAAAGAAGCATGTGCTGTGGATGGAAATGTGCTTAGAGTTGTCTCACGCTTATTGGAACTGGATGAAGATATCACGAAAACCAAAACCGTCAAGAAAGTCAAAGAAATCGTAACTGCGTGGATGAAGGGTTCCAACCCAAGTGATTTTACACAAGGACTCATGGAATTGGGTGCTTTAATTTGCATGCCTCAGGTTTTATTATGTGAGAAATGTCCATTACAGAAAAAATGTCAAAGCTATGCTCATAGCACGCAAATGCTTTATCCTATCAAAACAAAAGCCAAGAAGATTCCTGTGTTTTCCTATAAGACACTGTTGATCATTCAAGATGGGAAGATCTTAATGAGTCAGGATGAAAGTGATGGACTCATGAAAGGATTTTATCGCTTGCCTCAATATGAAATGTGGGAGATAAAAGGATATACATATAAATATCAAAGCCGTCATGTCTATTCCCATAAAATTTGGGAAATGGATGTTTATGAATATGAAAATGGAAAAATTCCACATGAGGATCATACTTTATGGATTTCTTTGGATGAACTAGACGATATTCCTATTATTGGAGCTCATCTTAAAATTTTGAAAAAGGAAAAAATACGCAAATAATTCAAAAAATGGGCAAATAACACCTAACATTCAAGCCATATGAAAAACAGAGAGTAAGATAGGGAAGACTTGCTGAAAAAGGCATTTCCATTAAAGAAAGATAAAACTTTGAAGTAATATAAGAAAAATCCTCGTTAGAGGATTTTTTGTTTACTATTTTTTGCTTGTAACATAAGGAATAGTGCCGCCTGCTTTCAGTATTTCGATCTGTTCTTCATTATAAGGAAGCAGGACATTGAAACTGAAATTTTTTGTCAGGTTTTGAACAGAGAGCGTACCGTTTTCTTTTAGGTCAAGAAGATTATTGAATTCCAATTCATCCATTTCGTCGATTTTGTCATAATCCTTTTCATTTTCAAAAATACATGGAAGAATACCAAAATTGATCAGATTGGCTTGATGAATACGGGCAAAACTTTTCGCGATGACAGCTTTGATGCCGAGTGACATCGGCGCTAAAGCGGCATGTTCACGACTGGATCCCTGTCCATAATTACTGCCTCCTACAATGATGCCTCCTTTTTCCTGAATGCAAGCATCATGAAAATCGGCTTTGTGATTCATAAAACAGAATTCTGAAATTTTGGTGATGTTGCTGCGATAAGGAAGGATCTTAGCACCAGCAGGCATAATATCATCTGTGGTAATATTATCCTGGACTTTGATGATGACTTTTTTAGAGAAATGATCTTCCAATGCACTGTTTTTAGGAAGAGGCTTGATGTTAGGTCCTCGAACGATTTCCACGTCCTGATTTATTTCAGGAGGAATGATGTTTTCATCATGAATTGAATAGTTTTCAAGATCTTCTGCTTTTTCAAACGAAAAATCACGTGGGTCTGAAATACATCCCATGATGGCACTGACAGCAGCGGTTTCACAGGAAACAAGTCCAACACTGGCGGAAAGGGTTCCGCTTCTTCCATAGAAATTAGGATGAAGGGTTCTTAGTGGTGAAGCATTGGTGGCAGGAGATTGTCCCATGCCTATGCAAGGCCCGCAGGTACATTCCAACAAACGCACTCCACTTTCTATAATCGGTGTTAACTTGTTTTGTTCGCCAAGCATGCATAACACCTGTTTTGAACCACAGGAAAGAGTGGCAGACACATTTGGATGTATGATATGTCCTTTTAGAATATTGGAGACTGTTGCGATATCCAGATAAGAGGAATTGGTGCAGGATCCAATACATACCTGTTGGATCGGGGTTCCAATCATGGAACGAACAGTCACAACATGATCAGGCATGTGAGGAAGTGCCATCAAAGGCTCCAAAGTGCTTAAATCGATTGTATATTCTTCATCATAGGTAGCATCCTCATCCGCCTTTAGTTCAATATAATCTGTTTCACGATGCTGTTTTCTCATAAACTCATAGGTGACTTCATCACTTGGAAAAATAGATGTTGTGGCACCGAGTTCTGCTCCCATGTTGGTGATGGTGGCACGTTCAGGAATGGAGAGTGTTTTCACACCATCTCCACAGTATTCAATGATTTTTCCAACGCCACCCTTGACACTTAACATGGATAATACCTTTAAAATGATATCTTTGGCAGAAACACCATGACTGAGTTTCCCCGTGAGTTCCATTTTAACAATCTTTGGCATGATGATCTGAAAAGGACGTCCGGCCATGGCACAAGCCACATCCAACCCCCCGGCTCCCATGGCTCGGCTCCCAACGCCTCCTGCTGTCGGAGTATGTGAATCGCTTCCAAGAAGAGTTTTCCCGGGAATGGCAAAGCGTTCTAAATGTACTTGATGGCAGATGCCATTTCCTGGCTTTGAAAAATAAAGACCGTATTTTTTTGCGATACTTTGAAGATACGCATGATCATCGGCATTTTCAAAACCATTCTGAAGTGTGTTGTGATCCACATAAGAAACGGAACATTCCGTCTTTACATGATCTACTCCCATATTTTCAAACTGCAGATAAGCCATGGTTCCTGTGGCATCCTGTGTCAGTGTCTGATCAATTCTGATCTTGATTGGCTTTCCTGCAATCATTTCGCCTTCTACTTTGTGTTTTTCAATGATTTTTTCGCTTACTGTATGCATGTTTTCACCTCATATGGCTCATTATATCACAATCACATTGAATCTGATGAAAAAATGTAATATAATGAAAAAAAGTTGAAAGAAATTGAAACAGGTGAATAGCATGGACTCATTACAGAAACTTTTCGAACAGTCTTTGACTGACAATGCGATTGCCAATGAAGACTATCAGAAATATGATGTGAAAAAAGGATTAAGAAATGAAGATCATACAGGGGTTCTTGTTGGTCTGACACGCATTGCGGATGTTGTGGGATATGAAAGAGTACAAGGAGGAAAAGTCGAATGTGAAGGACGGCTTTATTATCGTGGGTATGAAATTCATGATCTCATGAAGCAGCTTGATTTTTCTCATCATTTTGGTTTTGAACAATGTATCTTTTTGCTTCTTTTGGGACATCTTCCAAGCCCTGAAGAATTTGATTCTTTTAGAAAACAGCTGAATGAACTCAAAGCATTGCCACAGGATTTTCTGGAACTCAATATCTTAAGGATGCAGGGGAAAAATGTCATGAATATGATCCAGCAGGCAGTACTGATGCTGTATGGATATGATGAAACAAGTGAGGATCATTCACCTTATTCTACTTTTATGCAGGGACTGGGATTATTAGCCAAGATGCCTTCACTTGTCAGCTACTGTTACAATACCAAGATTCATCATTATGATAATCGTTCGCTGATCATTCATAAACTGGATCCTCAAAAAAGCATGGCAGAAACCATTCTTTCACTAATACGACCGGATGGCTGTTATTCGGACAGTGAAGCGGAAATATTGGATTGGCAGGAAGCATTGGCGCCTTGAAGGGAGAACGACATGGAGGAGCCAACCGCAAGGTGAAATCTATGATGCAGGCCGTCATTGATGAAATTGGCTATTGCGAAGATGAAAATGTTATTAAAAAACTGATCCAAAAGATCATTGATAAAGATTTCTTTGATCAGAAGGGGCTGGTATACGGTATGGGTCATGCTGTTTATACTCTTTCCGATCCAAGAAGCTGCATCCTGCAGGAATATGCTTTAAAATTAGCCAAGGAAAAAGGCATGGAAAAACAGTTTGCGTTCTATCAGCGCTTTGAAAAATGTGCCCGTGAAATGATCTGGATCAACAAGAAAAAACATGTTTCCAGCAACGTTGATTTCTATAGTGGCTTGGTTTATGACATGTTAGGCATCCCAAGTGAACTGTTTACACCATTGTTTGTATGTGCCAGAATTGCCGGCTGGTTGGCACATAATATTGAAGATAAATGCTATTGCGATAAAATCGTGCGTCCGGCAACACGTTATGTGGGGGATATCAAATGAGAAAAGTTACACTGTTTAAAGGAGACGGCATTGGACCAGAAATCTGTGAAGCCGTCAAAAAAGTCATTGCAGCACTTTCACTGGATCTTGAATTTGAGGAATTTGATGTAGGAGAAAATGAATATCTTCGTCATGGGGCTTTTATTCCTCAGGCGGCTTTTGATTCTATTGAACGGAATAAGATCATTCTGAAAGCACCTATTACAACACCGATTGGCAAGGGATTTCGCAGCTTAAATGTTCAGCTGAGAGAAAAATATGATCTTTATGCCAATATTCGGCCGGCACGATCTCTTCCAAACATTCAAACACCTTTTGAAAATATCGATATGGTGATTTTCCGTGAAAATACGGAAGACCTTTATGTGGGAAAAGAAGAAAAAATCGATGAAGACACGATTCATGCTACGAAGATCATTACCCGAAAATGTTCTACACGTATCATTCGTGCGGCATTTGAATATGCGAAAGCTCATGACCGAAAGAAAGTCAGCTGCGTTCATAAGGCCAATATTCTGAAAATGAGTGATGGTTTGTTCCTTTCCATTTTCAATGAAATCAGCAAGGAATACCCAGAAATAGAAGCAGACAGTTATATCGTTGATAATGCCTGTATGCAGATGGTCATGCATCCGGAAAAATTCGATGTGATGGTGATGCCGAATCTTTATGGAGATATCCTGTCCGATTTAGCGAGTGGTCTGATCGGAGGTTTGGGCTTCTTGCCAAGTGCCAACTTAGGGGAAGAAATTGCGATGTTTGAAGCAGTGCATGGCAGTGCACCGGATATTGCCCATAAATACATTGCTAATCCAACAGCCTTGCTGTTAAGTACCTGTATAATGTTAGAACATATCGAAGAATATGAGGCGGCAGAGAAGATCCGTCGAGCCATTGATGCTGTTCTTAAAGAAGGAAAAGTAAGAACACCGGACTGTGGTGGAACATCTACGACCCAGGAATATACAGATGCTATCTTAGCGCATCTTTAAAATAGATGAAAAGAGTGGAATTAAATAAGAAACGTGCTATAATACTGCTTGTGCGTTAAGGACAAGGAGAGGATATTATGAAAAAATTCTTAGTAGCACTTGCATTGGTACTGACAGTAGCCGGATGTGCCAAAACAGCTGTTGACAGCGCATCTTTTGGAAAGACCATGAAAACAACAGAAACCGTTCGTATTTATGTCGCAGATCCAGAAGATCCTTCTTATCCAGTTGCTGACTTGACTTCCTCAGAAGATGTGGCAGAATGGAAAGAAAAAGTGGCAACAACGATTGAAGGTTTAAGTCTGACAAAATCAGAAGACCAGAAAAATGTTTATGGAGACCCACTGTTCTTTGTTGATCTGAACAAGGTCATTGACAAGAACTACGGACGTTTTGTTTACTATGGTGATACTGTGGTTGTAAAGAGTGGAGAAGAATCTGTGAATTATGATGTAGATGCAACTTCAAAGGAAGCTGTTGAAACACTCATCAACGAAATGGTAACAGCGTTTATTGGAGAAGAAGAATAATCTTCTTCTTTTTTTTATTTGAAGGCATGGAACAATTCTATGCCTTTTTTACGTTTCTTAGATTTTGTCGAAAAAATGGTCTTGCATTCTAGATAAAGATGAGTATAATTACAGTTAGCACTAAAAAGATAAGAGTGCTAACGGAGGTTATGATGAGCAGAAATAAACAATTCAAAGCAGAATCAAAACGATTATTGGATCTAATGATCAATTCTATTTATACGCACAAAGAAATCTTTTTGCGAGAACTGATTTCAAATGCCAGTGATGCGATCGACAAACTGAATTATCTTTCTTTAAATGAAGAAGGCATCAATCGTGATGATCTGAAAATCAATATTAGCTGTGACAGCGAAAACAAAACGATTGTAATTAGCGATAATGGTATCGGGATGAATGAAAGCGAACTGGAAGAAAATCTGGGTACTATTGCTAAGAGTGGTTCTTTAGCTTTCAAGAAGGAATTAGAAGAAGACAAGAAAGACGATGTTGATATCATTGGTCAGTTTGGGGTAGGTTTCTATGCAGCTTTCATGGTAGCCAAGGAAGTAGTTGTGGAAAGTAAAAAGTATAATGAAGAAAAAGCCTATCGCTGGGTGAGTGACGGAAGCAATGGATATCACATAGATGAATGTGACAAAGCCACTCGCGGTACAACGATTACTTTGTATCTGAAAGAAGATACAAAAGATGAAAACTATTCAGATTTCGCCAATCAGTCCAAAATTGAAATGCTGGTGAAAAAATATTCCGATTACATCCGTTATCCAATTACGATGATGGTCTCCAAATATGAAGGAGAAGGGGATGACAAGAAACTAGTCGTTGAAGAAAAAACACTGAATTCTATGATTCCTTTATGGAAAAGAAAAAAATCAGAAATCAAAGATGAAGAATACAATGATTTCTATAAAAACAAATTCAATGATTATGCAGATCCTTTAAAAGTCATTCATACGCATGTGGAAGGTGCTGTCACCTTTGACAGTCTGCTCTATATTCCAAGCCATGCACCTTATAACTATTATTCTCAGGATTATGAAAAAGGATTGCAGCTTTATTCCAGTGGTGTCTTCATCATGGACAAGGCCAGTGATCTGATTCCGGAACACTTCCGCTTTGTTCGAGGATTGGTGGACAGCCAGGACCTCAGTTTGAATATTTCACGAGAAATGCTCCAGCACGACCGTCAGCTGAAAGTGATGGCCAACAAGATTGAAAAGAAAATTCAGTCAGAACTGAAAAAGATGTTGGAAAAAGACCGTGAAGAATATGAGAAGTTCTGGAGTGTCTTTGGGCTTCAGCTTAAATACGGTGTCTACAATGATTTTGGTGCTCATAAAGAATTGCTGCAGGATCTTCTGTTATTTACCAGCAGCAAGGAAAAGAAACTGGTGACACTGAAAGAATATGTGGACAATATGAAAGAAGGACAGGATGTCATTTATTTTGCCAGTGGTGAAGATGTTGACAAGATCGACAAACTGCCTGCCTGTGAAATGGTTAAAGACAAAGGCTATGAAATCCTGTATCTCTGTGACAACGTCGATGAATTTGCTCTTCAGGTCATGATGGAATACGAAGGCAAGAAGTTCAAGAATGTTTCACAGGGTGATCTGAATCTTGAAAGTGAAGAAGAAAAGAAAGAAATCGAAGAAAAGAAAGAAGAAAATAAAGATCTTTTGGAAACTTTGAAAGATGCCTTAAAAGATAAAGTCAGCGATGTTAAACTGTCTACACGTTTGAAATCTCATCCGGTTTGCTTGAGTGCCGATGAAGGTATCAGCTTTGAAATGGAAAAAGTGCTTTCTCAGATGCCGGAAGGAAATCCATATGGCATGAAGGCCACACGAATTTTGGAAATCAATCCAAATCATCCAATCTTCAATGCACTTACAAGTCTTTACAAAAAAGACCAAACAAAGATCACGAAATATGCTTCTCTTCTTTATGATCAGGCATTGCTGATCGAAGGCTTTGATTTGGAAGATCCAATGGCCTTCTCCAATGCTATTTGTGAACTGATGGTTGAAGCTAGCAAGTAAGACATGGAACACCATGTCTTTTCTTTTGGGCATATCAGTAGGTTTTCACGAGGTAAGTGTTAGAATGAAGGTATACTCGAAAGGAGAAAAAAATGCAAGTGAAATTTAATGGGGTTCTTACACCCCTGAGTGCACCGATTCATGTGAAAGATCGCATCGATGAATTTGTTGTGGTGGATCAGGACATGAATGAAATTAAAAGTACTCAATTAACAGGAAAAAAACTTTATCTGACACTGCCAAGTGTAGATACATCTGTATGTTCTCTGGAACTTTCCAAATTTGTGGAACTGGTGAAAGATTTCGATATTACGGTATTGGCCATCTCAATGGATCTGCCATTTGCCCTGAACCGCTGGTGTCAGGACCATGCTTCCGGAAATGTTGTGGCAGTGAGTGATTTCAGATATCATGATTTTGCAGATGTGAGCGGTCTCTTCATGCCGTCAATTGGTTTGTTTTCCCGAAGTGTTCTTCTTGTTGATGAACATGACATTGTCCAGTATATGGAAATCGTGGATGATGTTTCCCAGGAACCTGATTATGAAGAAGTCGTAAGAATCATTCGTATGTAGGAGGCTGTAACGAAATAGAAAAATTTCGAAGATGAAATTCATTCTATAGAGGTTA
>CAMEUL010000049.1 GCA_945938205.1 uncultured Traorella sp.
TGGATCAAAATAGCCTTCGTCATTCAACTTACGTTTTAATTTCTCAAATTGCTGATAAAGATCGCCAAGGCCATCCATCTGCAATCCTTTAACATACAGCTGTACTGCCCCGCTAGGTTCATACACACTTACTTTGCAATGGGCTATTACTTTGCTTCCATCTTTTAAATCAAAATTTACAAGACGTGCAAAATTCGAAAACATGACACAATTCATTCTTGAAAGATCATCTTTCAATGTGAAATAATAATGCCCTGATCGATGTTTTGTTAGATTACTGACTTCTCCCTGTACAAAAAGATCTGTCAGATTATCATCATGGTCAATGCCTCTTTTTATATAGGAAACAAGTTTGGCAACAGACCATAGATCCTGTTTCATAGTTGATCTAATACTCCATTAATCAGTTTATAAGTATCAGAATCACAATATTTTTTTGAAAGAGTTACAGCTTCATCAATCACAATAGCTTTCGTAGCAGTTTCAAAATCCAATTCAGCAGCAGCCATTAAAAGAATTGCTTTCTCAATACAGCCTAAACGATCAAATTCCCATTCTTCACTTAGTGCTTCATTGATTTTTTTCACATAATAATCCAAGTGACGAACAGCATCAATGGTTACAGTGTAAAGAAAAGGATCTACTTCCTTTCCACATACATCTACAACAATGGCTTTGATATCACCATGAAGCAAAAAATACTGATAAAGACATGTCATTGCTTTTTCACGTAATGTGTGTCGACTCATAACTACCTCCATGTATAAAGAACAAAACGACTACCATTCAAAAACACCCATACGGGTGTGATTTAAAAAATGAATCCAGTAACCTTAATATCGATCAAATCCATTTTAACTCCCGTCATGTGGAGAATGGAATGATAGATTTTATCCTGCAGACGAGAACAGATTTCGTTAACATTTAACTGATAATTAACCTTCAGATCTACATTCAAAACAAGTTCATCTTTTGAAATCTTGCAGTTCACAGCATTTTTGAATCGAGAAGAATCCGGTACGAATTGTGTTTCATCTTCACCGATTTCAATTCTGGCGATAGATTCAAAGACTTTTTTGTTAATTGCGATAGATCCTATTTCATTTGTTTTCTTTAAACAGATATATTCTTGTGCCATAATATCACCTTCTGCTTCTATTATACTTGAAACGTAAAACTGTTTCAACTAAAAACTAATTCAATTGATTGGTTAGGCTTGATTTTAGAATAAACGATTTTCATGATTTCATCGGCCTTTTCTTTAGATTTTTCTAATTCAAAGACATTCACTTTTACCATATTGTTTTCAATAGTCACAACGCTTTGAATATTGTTTGCATCTAATTCATCCATGATGGCTTTTTCATTTTTTTTATTGTTTTCAATCGTTTCGATTTCATTCAGAACTTCCTGTTTTTTTTCCTCTGAAGAATCTGCCTTTCCCAATACTTGCTTCAGTTCAAGCACACGGCTTTCTTTTTTTCTTCATTCTGTTTTTTCATCAGCATCATAACACTCTCCACATTATTCACCACACGGTTATCTTCAGGTGTTTCAGAGAGCGAAACATAATAAATAGATAACATGAGAATAAGTGAAAACATACTGATAAAGGCCAATGCCTGTTTATTCATGAAAACCTCCTAGCTAGTTCATTATATGAACAAATCAAGTTTTCATGCAGGAAGTGCTTTGGCTTTTAAAACATCTTTGTCTAATTGTATTACTAGTTCTTCCTTTGATTTAAATTCCTTTTCATCACGAATTCTATCCATAAAGATAAGTTCAACAGATTCATCATAAAGATCTCCCTCAAAATCCAGAAGATAAGCTTCGATGGAAACATCCTTACGATAAGAAACTGTAGGATTATGGCCAATATTCATCATGGCACGGTAATGCTTTCCAAATGCTATGACATAGCCAATATAGACTCCAACAGCAGGCAGTATGTAATTCTGTTCCAATTTCAAATTGATTGTTGGGTAACCCATCCTTTTCCCATTGGATAATCCGTGAATTACACTTCCCTTCATGGAATAAGGTCTTCCTAATAATGGAATGATTTCTTTCATTTTCCCATTTTCAATTGCTTTTTCAATACGTGTTGAGGAAATCTTTTCATTTTCATATAATACTTCATTGACTTCTACGATATCAAAAAGTTGTTGTTTTTTCAGCGTTTGAACATTTCCCTTGCCGAATTTTCCATATGTATAGTCAAATCCACAGACGAGACATTTTACATGCATATCGGAAAGCATCTTTTCGAAATCATCCGTACTCATATCTGCGAGTTCTTTTGTGAAATGAAGGATGATCCAATAATCAAGTCCTGCACTTTCTCCTATGGAGATTCTTTCTTCCATTGAAGTGATATGAGCTGGATCTTGCATTTGTTTAATGACAACCCATGGATCAGGATCAAAAGTAATACATGCACTTTTAAGATTTTTTTCTTTTGCTTTGATCAAAGTGTTTTCCACCAGTTTCATATGGCCTACATGCATTCCATCAAAATATCCAATACAGGCAGCCATCTCTTCAAAATCAAAAGCATCATGCATATTTATTCGTACTACTTTCATATCCAAACCCCTCTTTCACAAGCAAAAACATCTCCATGATGACGCTGATAGATAGCCAGTGCTTCTCCTTTATGAACCATCAGCACACAATTTTCCTTCGTATCAAGATGTAATTTCTTTCCGTTTTTAACATCAAACGGAGAATCAACTTCAATTTGAGGCAAATAGCTTAAAGCATCAGTGATTGAAATCAATTGAATATTTTCTAAACTTACATCTTCCAGATCAATACAATCATCCAATGTAAAGTTTCCAACTTTTGTGCGTATCAGTGAACTCATGCATCCAATATTACCACTTTTCAGACAGATATCCCGTATCAATGAACGAATATAGGTTCCACTTGAACAATGAACTTTAATTGTGTTTTCATTCAGCACATCGATTGAGTAGATTTCAATATCTCGCAAAGGCCGTTCCACTTCAATATTTTCACGAGCATATTCATAAAGCTTCTTTCCGTTAATCTTAATAGAAGAAACCATTGGCGGCAATTGTTTCTGTTTGCCAATAAACTGTTGTGTGAGCTTTTCTAAATCATCAATTTGACTCACTTCCTTTTCTTCTATCACTTTGCCCCAGATGTCTTCAGTATCCGTCTGTTTGCCAAGTATAAATGATGCGACATATTCCTTATCGGTATTTTCCAGATAGGGTAATATTTTAGTGGCCTTCCCAACCAACACCAAAAGAACGCCGTTTGCCATTGGATCCAAGGTTCCGCTGTGTCCTATTTTTTTTATGTGTAATTTCTTTCTTAGTTGAGCAACAACATCAAAAGATGTCATGTTTTCTTTTTTGTGAATAAGTAAAAGTCCGTTTAAATTTTCCATCATTCATATTCTAACATATTATGATTCAAATGTTGAGACACTAACTTCTTTTTCTTTTTTTGTAATAAATTAAAAGAATAACCGGGATTCCAATTACAAACAGAAAGATTCCATATTCTTTCACCATATAGCTGATCTTTTCATAATGTTCACCTAATATACTTCCGGCATAGATCAGAGCTGTATTCCAAATAAGACTGCCAAATGCAGTATAAACAAGAAATGGAAGAATTTTCATCTGACTCATCCCTGCTGGAATGCTGATCAAAGAACGAAGAACAGGTATAAAACGGCAAAACAGAACACTCAAACTTCCTTTATTTTTAAACCATTCTTTTGTTTTTTGGACTTCTTCTTTTTTAAAATGGAATTTGTTGAGAAGTTTTTCAAATCGTAATGGATCCAGAAATCGACCTAAAACATATAAAAGAACTGCACCCACTACAGAACCAAGTGTCGATGACAAAATCATTCCAAAAACACTTAATTCTGTTTTCGTTGTAAGAAAACCAGCAAAAGATAAAAGAATTTCGCTTGGAATTGGAGGAAATAAATTTTCAATTGTAATCAAAAGAAAAACGGCAAAATATCCCGATGTTTCAATCATTGATAAGAGTGTTGACATAATCACCTCGTTCTCATTCTAACATAATCATCCAAAAAGAAAAGCGGGTTGCCCCGCTTACCCAAAAGGAGAGATCTTTCCCTGTAAATACAGGTGGGTGTCCTGTGAATGTTTTTAGGATCCCTATGATACACAGGTATTCAACACCGACATTCAACGTCCGGACTCCCTTATCTCAACTATTGAGGAAAAATTTATACCTTTTGGATACTTTCATTATACTCGAATAAAATTGAAAGTATACTCTTGATTTTTAGCTTTAGATTTGATATGAAATTACTCTTTAATAGACAGTGCAAGATCTTTAAGCTGCATATCATCCACTTTGGAAGGAGCTTCACTCATTAAATCACTAGCACTGGCAGTTTTTGGGAATGCAACCACATCACGGATATTATCCGTACCTGCTAGGATCATGATCAAACGTTCCAAACCAATTCCTACTCCGCCATGAGGAGGTGTTCCATACTTAAAGGCTTCCAAGAAGAATCCAAATTTTTCCTTAGCCTGTTTTTCACTGAGCCCGATTGCTTCAAACACCTTGGCCTGCAGTTTTTGATCATGAATACGGATCGACCCGCTTAATAATTCATAGCCATTCAATACTAAATCATAAGCTCTTGAATAGCAGTTTTGTGGTTCACTCATCAATTTATCGACATCTTCCAGATTTGGTGAAGTAAACGGATGATGAGCTGCCACATAACGGTCTTCTTCTTCAACATATTCAAACATTGGAAAGTTAGTAACCCATAGGAAATTGTATTTGCTTTCATCAATCAAATGTAGCTCTTTTCCAAGTTTTACACGTAATGCTCCTAATGCAGTCTGACTTACTTTTGGTTTATCAGCCACGATAAAAATAATGTCATTATCTTCAATATTTAGTTTCTGCTTTAATTGCTGTTTTTCCTCATCACTGACTACTTTATTGATAGAACCGTTCCATTCATTCGATGAATATTTCAAATAAGAAAGAGCTTTAGCACCATATACTTTCACAAATTCACTTAATTTGTCACAGTCTTTTCTTGAGAAAGAATCAGCTTGATTTTTAACGACAAAACAATTGATGCTTCCATTAGCATCCAGAATATTTTTAAAGATCTCAAAACTTGTCTGATTGAAAACATCTGAAATATTGACTAGTTTCATATCGAAACGTGTATCTGGTTTATCACTTCCATATTGAGCCATACATTCATTATAGGTCAGAGCTGGAAATGGGCTAAGATCAACTCCCTTTACTTCTTTAAAAATCTTGCGCATCAGTCCTTCTACAACATCAAAAACATCCTTTTCTTCGACAAAACTCATTTCAATATAGATCTGTGTAAACTCAGGCTGGCGGTCAGCACGCAAGTCTTCATCACGGAAACAACGTGCAATTTGAAAATATTTGTCCATACCTCCAATCATCAAAAGCTGTTTATAAATCTGTGGAGATTGAGGCAAAGCATAAAAACTGCCTTTAGAAATACGGCTTGGTACCAGATAATCACGGGCACCTTCAGGTGTGGATTTACAAAGTATCGGTGTTTCAATTTCAAGAAATCCTAAGTCTGAAAGATAATTTCGTGTGACCATGGTTACTTTGTGACGAAGTTTCAGATTCTCTTGCAAGCATTCTCTTCTCAAATCCAAATATCTATATTTTAAGCGAGTATCCTCTAAAGCATCTGTTTGATTGGCAATGATCATCGGAGTTGTTTCAGCAATATTGATGATGGTTACATCTTCAACCTTGATTTCGATATCTCCTGTTTTCATCTTAGGATTCTTATCTTTTCTTTCAACTACGATTCCCTGAATTTCTAATACGAATTCATTTCTTACTTCTACAATTTTCTCAGAAATGGTTTCATCAAAGACACACTGAGTCAATCCTTCACGATCTCTTAAATCGATGAACACTAAAGCACCAAAATTACGTCTTTTATTCACCCATCCCTGAAGGACAACATGTTCATTAACATTTTTTAAGGTCAACTCACCACAGTTATGTGTACGTTTCATACTTTACATCCTCTCTTCAAATATTTCATCCATTTTTTCAATCAGCTGATCCTGATCTACAACATACTGCTCCTGAGTATCAATGCGTTTGATGGAGACTGTATGATTTTCAACTTCAGAATTTCCTATCAGAACAGCTACTTTAGCTTTCATACGATCCACGCTCTTGAATTGAGCTTTAAAGGATCGATGCAAATAATCTGTTTCCGCAATAAATCCATGACTTCTTAATGTGGTTGTGATAGCCAAGGCATTACATTGTGCTTGATCATCAAGGCACAAAACATAAGCATCAATGGATTCTTCTTCGGTGATATCGATTTTTTCCGCATCCAAAGCAATTAGAATTCTCTCCATTCCTAAAGCAAATCCCATGCCGGACATTTGAGGGCCACCAAAATATTCAATAAGTCCATCATATCGTCCGCCTGCAAGAAGAGTTGATTGTGATCCCATTTCTTCATTGACAGAAACAATTTCAAACACAGTGTGTGTATAATAATCCAAACCGCGAACCAAACGATCTTCAACAGTGTATGGAATGCCTAATGCATCCAATCCTTCTTTAACACGATCAAAATAATCTCGACTTTCTGAATTGAGATAATCCTGGATTTTAGGAGCTGACTTCATGGCAGGATGATCATGATCCACTTTACAGTCCAATATTCTCAGTGGATTTTGTTCATAACGTCGCTTACAGTCAGTACATAACTCATCCAAAGAAGTACTAAAATGATCTTTTAACGCCTCTCGATAGGCATTACGGGATGCATCATCACCTAAGGTATTTAATTGAACAACTAGATCCTTTAATCCTAATCCCCTTAAAATAGAATATCCTAAAGCAATTGTTTCAACATCTAGATATGGATTTTTGGCACCGATGGCTTCTACGCCAAACTGATGGAAAATTCTTTGTCTTCCCTTCTGTGGACGTTCATAACGCATCATAGGCCCCATATAATAGAGTTTCTGTGGAAGATCTGCACTTCCAAACAATTTGTTTTCTACAAAGCTTCGGCAAACACCCGCGGTTCCTTCAGGACGCAATGTAATGGATCGACTTCCATTATCCATAAAAGTATACATTTCTTTATTGACCATGTCACTGGAATCATTTCCGCGTTTGAATACTTCAGTATGTTCAAAGATTGGTGTGCGGATTTCCTTATAGTGATATAAAGTCGCAAATTTTGTTAAGAATTCTTCTAACGCATGCCATTTTTCTATTTCATTCGGCAGAATATCCTGGGTTCCTCTTGGCATCTGATAGTTTGTCATACAATCCCTCCTCTAAAATAAAAAGCGTCCATTCTAAGGACGCTTAACGTGATACCACCTTAGTTCGCAAATAATTGCGCACTCAACTCATAACGGCGAGTCCCGTCTGTTCTTTTCAAACAGCTCCTCCATAGTGTCCCTGTTTTACTTCCGTATGAGTTTTCACCTGCCACTCACTCTCTACAACATTCATAAAACATTCTCTATTTCTCAGGTTTTCTTCAATATAACATGACTCTCTGTGAAAATCAACTATTGAATGATTCTTTCGACAGAAATCACACTGTTAACTTTTCTAAGATTTGCAATCAGCAAACGTAAATGTTCCGCATTTCTAACAACAACAGTCAGAAATGTCGTGACAGAAATTTTGTCTTCAAGCACTTTACTGTCTACATGAACTAATCCAGCCTTATTCTGTGAAACAATTGTTACGATGTCACTTAATAAGAATGATCTATCTGTTGACTGGATCAGCAAAGCAACCTCATATTCTTTTTCTTCCAGGTTTTCATCCCAATATACATCAATTAATCGAGATTTTTCATTAAGGATATTCGGGCAATCATCGCGATGGACCTTTACCCCGGCACTCTTGGTAACATAACCTACGATCGCATCTCCAGGAATCGGTTTGCAGCAGGCAGAAAGAGTCACCATCATCGTATCAATTCCCTTAACGTATACTCCGCATTTAGAAGGCTTTCTTCTCTTTGGTTCGGTTTTGTTGAAGAGACGAACAAGTTCTTCGTTATCTAAGGACTTGCTAGCACTGTGATTCACCATACGATCCACTACGGTCGAAACTGGAATGGATTTAGCTCCAATCGAATAATACAGATCGTTTAAAGAAGGATACGTCAATGCCGAAACAACCGCTTCAAGTTTCTTTCGTTCCAAATAATCGTCCGGATTAAGATTACGCCGTTTCAATTCATCAACCAAAAAATCTTTTCCTTTTTCAATTTCAGCAGATTTCTTTTCGATTTCTTTTTTCTGATAGAAACTTCGGATTTTATTACGAGCATGTGTGCTTTTTACGATCTTGATCCAATCTTCACTTGGACCTGGTGAAAGGTTACTGGTACGTATACTGACAACATCCCCTGTTTTTAAAACAGTATTTAATGGAACAATGGCTCCATTAACGGTAGCACCTACCATCTTATTGCCAACCTCAGTATGAATTCGATAAGCAAAATCAATAGGTGTTGATCCATTCGGTAAAGCAATGACACGACCTTTCGGACTCATGACATATACATTGGCTTCAAATATATCTTTCTGAAGAAGATTCATGTATTCCTTTGCATCATCGCTGATACCATCTTCCCCACTCATCACAGTAAATTCTTTCAGCCATGTCAGTTTCTCTTCTATTTCTTTCTGTTCTTTATCATGACTTAAGGAAATATTTTCTTTATAAGCCCAGTGCGCGGCAATCCCTTGCTCTGCAACATTATCCATTTCTTCTGTACGGATTTGGACTTCAAAAATGTTTTCTTCTGCCACAATGGTGGTATGCAGCGACTGATACATGT
>CAMEUL010000050.1 GCA_945938205.1 uncultured Traorella sp.
TTTGAGATTCGATGCATTTTTTATTTTTCGACTGTTTTATTCGTTACAGCCTCTTCTATCGATTACTGCGTGTGCGTCGCTTTTTAGTCGTTTCTTTTCGACTGCCAGTTTTTTTCTTTCTGACAACCTTATATCCTTGTCCTTCGTCCACCTTCACATTCACATCATAGTTTCGAATTCTGCATAGACTCATGTGTTCAAGTACTTCTTCTGCTTTTTCTTTTTGAATATGTACAATGGAATAACTTCCCTTCATTTCAATCTTTCCGATGATGTCACTTTTGGTATGACAATATTCCGAAATGGCAGCCACCAAATGAGAAGGAGTTACTTTCTGATTCTTCCCAACATTGAAATGAAGAGGTAGGGTTTCTCCCTGATAGATTTTATTGACTTTCTGTTTAGAATCACTTAATTCAGTTACATCAATATCCAAAGGCTTATAGCTCATTGAAATCAGAGCACTTACAAGATTCTCAATAGAAACTCCTTTGGAAAGCAACTGATTCGCCATTTCGATACTTTCTGAATCAATTCCTTCAGAACACGCCTCGATGACTTTTTCCATATATTTATTCTGATTTCTTTCAATCAGCACAGCACTGGTTGGCAGTGTTTCCTTTTCAATATGGGTTTTAGTCATATGTGCAATTTCATGAATGAAGCGCTGCTGGCTTTTTCCTGAAACAAGGGTAATCGCCTTTCCTTTTTTTCCTGCGCGTCCGGTTCTTCCAACTCGATGAATGTAATATTCATTATCCTGTGGAATATCATAATTCACGACAAGATCAATATCATCAACATCAATGCCTCGGGCAGCCACATCGGTAGCAATCAAGATCGGATAATTTCTTTGTTTGAACTGATTCATGACACGAGTCCTAACTTGCTGTTTCATGTCGCCATGAAGTCCAATAGCTTTGATGTCATGCTCATTCAGTTCATCAACAAGATCATCCACCATCTTTTTGGTATTCGTGAAAATCATGGTCAGATTGGGCTGCATGGTTTCTAAGATCACACGCAAGGCATCCGTTTTTCTTCCACGCTTACATTCATAATAAACCTGATGAACGGTATCGATGGTACGCTGTGCACTTTTGATTTCAATAATGACAGGATCATGCTGGAACTGTTCACAAATCTTCATGATGGCCGGCGGCATCGTAGCCGAAAACAGTGCCATCTGATAAGTGTGCTTCATATATTCCAGAATGGTTTCAATATCTTCTTTGAATCCCATATTCAGCATTTCATCAGCTTCATCCAGGATCACCATCGATATATCATCCAGTTTCAATGTTTTTCTTCTTAAGTGATCCATTACTCGTCCAGGTGTCCCAACAACAATATTGGCTCCTCGCTTCAAAAGCTTGATCTGATTCTCAATGGATTCTCCACCGTAAATCGGAACAATTTTGATTCCTTCTTTATATTTCGCAAATTTCCTCAGTTCGGTCGCAATCTGAATATCCAGCTCACGGGTAGGTGAGAGTATCAGAATTTGTGGCTGTTTATTGGATGGATCCACCTTTTCAATAGCAGGAAGTCCAAAAGCAGCTGTTTTTCCAGTACCTGTATGACTCTTTCCCAGTACATCTCTGTTTTTAAGTAAAGCAGGAATAGCTTGTATCTGAATGGAGGTTGGTTCCAAATAGCCACATTCGCTCACTGCCTGTACGATTTCATAGCTTAATCCTAATTTATAAAATTGACTCATTGTTTCCTCTTTCTGTATGAACTGATACACTATATCACACTTTCCTAAAATTGCAAATGAAACCCCACATTTTCACAAAATATCCTGTGTGAAAAGCCATAATTTTATATTATACTTAAATAGGTGATAATTAATGAACGAAGTTGTACATTTTAATCAGATGAAAATTCAGTTGGACAAGACACTTTTGCTTTACAATGCCGCAATGGATGAAATGGTGACACGCATTCAGATCCTCAATCGTGAATTCAAAATAGAAAATAATTATTCTCCGATCGAACATATTTCTTCCCGCATCAAATCTGTCGAAAGCATTTATAAAAAAATGAAGAAATATAATCTTGAAGTGTCATTAGATAATATGGTCAAGCATATTGAGGATATTGCTGGTATACGAATTGTCTGCAAATTCACCAGTGATATTTATGCATTGGTTGAACTGATTGAAAAACAGCATGATATTCAGATCCTTCAACATAAAGATTATATAAAAAATCAGAAGCCGAGCGGCTATCAGAGCTATCATCTGATCGTATCCGTTCCGGTTTCCCTTAAAGAAGGTTGTATCAATACCAAGGTAGAAATTCAGATACGTACGATTGCCATGGATTTTTGGGCCTCCATTGAACATAAGATCCGGTATAAATATGAAAAAGATATCCCACCTCATGTTCAGCGTGAACTGAAAGAGTGTGCGGATATCGTAAAGTTTTTAGATCAAAAAATGCTATCACTCAATGAAGAGGTCAAACAGGGACAATCAGAACCAGAAGATTCTATGGATAATATGATCACTGCATTAAAAGATGTGATCCAAAATCAGTAACGCTGTTTTTTCATTTCCTCAAGTACTTTTACGATTTCTAGAGAAGCTTTTCTTGACATCACAGGACTTTCCAAAAGTCCTTTTTTTATACATTCTATCGCGTGATTGATTTCTCCTGTGAAATCACTTTTTTGTTCTACATTGATTTCTTCATTCATAATAAGACCCACGTTGTTTTTCCAGTAATCCAGGATCTTGATTTCTCCTTTACTTCCGGTAATGATTCCATAAGAAGGTTCATCATAGATCCAGCTGCAGGAAAGATCTGCCACAATGCCATTTTGATAAATCAATTGACACTTTCCCTCAAAATCAACCAATTCACTGTCATGATTCTTTACATTAAAATGCATGGTAGTAATTTTACTGTCACTGAAAAGATTGGCAAAACAAATAGGATACACACCGACATCATAAAAGCATCCTCCCATCTTTTCTTCCTTATTGGTTTCACTTAAACCATTCAAATCGAAAGATCGGCAATATTTGGCGGTAATATGTTGAATCTCACCAATTTCATGAATTCTCTTTTTCATTTCCGTATTCAACGGTGTAAAACAGGTTTTATGTGCTTCCATCAGAAAACACTGCTGTTTTTGTGCCAGATCAAAAAGTTCTTCCAGCTGTTTTGTGTTTTCCACAAATGGTTTTTCACAAATGACATGTTTGTGATGCAAAAGACACTGTTCTGTCAATGAATAATGGGTAGCATTGATGGTGGCAATATAAATTAGATCCACCTGTTCATCCTTCATACATTCCTCATACGTATAGGCATGAGGAATGTTATAAAGTGATGCAAACGCCTGTGCTTTCTTCACATCTCTACTAGCAACAGCGTAAAGCGTTCCATTTGAATATTCAATGCCTTTCGCAATTCGATGGGCAATATGCCCACATCCCAGGATCGCAATATTCATAAAGATACAAGAAAAAGACCTAGTGGTCTTTTTCAAATCTCTCTTTCTTTGAATAATGTGTATGAAGCAGATGATGTGCCAGTTCACTGCATGGTTCGCCTAAGAAGTTTGCATACAGCTGCTGGATCTGCTTGTTTTCATGAGATTTACGAACAGGCATTTCTACGTCTTCATCATATAAAGCCTGAGCACGTTTGGCTTTATAATCAAAGCCTTTATTCTTCAATTGAGCACTGACATATGGCATACCTCCACCATTGATACATCCTCCAGGACATCCCATGATTTCAATGAAATGATATTTGGATTCTCCACGACGAATTTCTTCCAGAAGAGGTTTCGCAATGCTCATAGAATGTGCTATAGCTACATGGATTTCCATACCGGCAATTTCCAAAGTTGCTTCTTTCAAGCCTTCAACGCCACGAACAGCATGATATTCAATATCTTTCAGATCTTTCTTC
This sequence comes from uncultured Traorella sp., assembly GCA_945938205.1. Taxonomy (GTDB): domain Bacteria; phylum Bacillota_I; class Bacilli_A; order Erysipelotrichales; family Erysipelotrichaceae; genus Traorella. The sequence goes on from CAMEUL010000050.1 coordinate 3,931, forward strand.
TCAAGAACATCGGCTACTGTTCTTAATGCAGCTTCCATTACACCACCGCTGGTACCAAAGATAACACCGGCACCACTGTATTCACCAAACATATCCTGATCAAATTCACTGTCGACAAGATCCACAAAATTGATACCGAACATTTTGATCAGACGTCCGCATTCACGTGTGGTCAAAACAGCATCGACATCTTGCATACCTTCAGATACGTTTTCAGGTTTGCTGATTTCACCTTTCTTCGCCACACATGGCATAATGGATACGACATAGATATCCTTTGGATCAATGCCTTTTTCTTTGGCGTAATAACTCTTAAGAATCGCACCAAACATCATATGTGGTGATTTACAGCTTGACAGATGATCTAAAAGATCAGGGTATTCGTATTCACAGTATTTGATCCATCCTGGTGAACAAGATGTGATCATTGGCAGTTTTCCACCTGTCTTGACACGCTGGATAAATTCTGTACCTTCTTCCATGATAGTAAGGTCAGCACCATAATTAGTATCATATACTCGATCAAATCCACAAAGTTTCAAGGCAGTAACCATTCTTCCAGTAACTTTAGTACCAACAGGCAAACCAAATTCTTCACCCAGACCGGCACGAATTGCTGGAGCAGTCTGAACGATGACATGTTTTGTAGGATCATTTAAAGCCTTGATGACATCATGGATGGCTTCTTTTTCATGTAAAGCACCTACCGGACAAGCATTGACACATTGTCCGCACTGCATACAGTTCACATCTTTCATGGAAAGATCAAACACAGGGCCCACACTTGTCTTAAATCCACGGTTGATATAATTGAGAACACCTAAGCCTTGGATCTTTTCACAGGTTGCCACACATCTTCCACATAAGACACATTTGCTGGTATCACGAACGATTCCTGTAGAAGCATCATCGTATGTTGGCTTGGTCTTTTCACCTTTATAAGCATCTTCTCGAACTCCGACCTGCTGAGCCAGACGCTGCAGTTCACAATTGTTGTTGCGGATACACTGCAGACAGTTTTTTGAGTGATTGGAAAGAATCAGTTCTACGACCCCTTTTCTGGCTTCTAATGCTTTTTGAGAGTTTGTGAACACTTCCATGCCTTCACTTACCGGATAAATACAGGCAGCACACAGATTACGGGCTCCTTTAACTTCTACTTGGCACACACGACAAGCTCCTGTTCCCGTGATATCTTTCAGATAGCAGAGAGTAGGAATTTGAATATTGTTTTTCTGAGCAGCTTCAAGAATCGTACTTCCTTCTTCTGCTTCAATTTCGATATTATTGATTTTCAGTTTGATCATAATACTTTCTCCTATCTTAACTCAACTGCATTAAAGTGACAGCTGGTCATACATGCACCGCACTTGATACACTTGCTGGTATCAATCTTGAATGGTTCAACACCAGGTACCCCACTAATAGCCTGTACAGGACAATTCTTCGCACAGAGTGAACATTTCTTACATTTTGTTGGATCAATGGAATAAGAAAGCAATGCCTTGCAGACTTTTGCAGGACAGCGTTTTTCTTTCACGTGAGCTTCATATTCATCTCTGAAGAAACGAAGTGTTGAAAGCACAGGATTTGGTGCTGTCTGTCCAAGTCCACACAAGGCAGTGCTTTTGATCGTGTAACAGAGTTTTTCGAGTTCATCGATGGTTTCCATCGTGCCTCTTCCTTCACAGATATCTGTCAGCATTTCCAATAAACGTTTGGTTCCGACACGGCAAGGGGTACATTTACCACAGGATTCATCAACGATAAAGTCCATATAGAAACGAGCAATATCCACCATACAGTTATCTTCATCCATGACGATCATACCGCCGCTTCCCATCATGGAACCTTTAGCTACCAGAGTATCAAAATCAATTGGCGAATCCAGATCTTTTTCAGTAAGACATCCTCCACTTGGGCCTCCTGTCTGAACAGCCTTGAAACGTTTGTTGTTTGGACATCCGCCACCAATTTCATAAATAACTTCACGCAGTGTTGTTCCCATTGGCACTTCCACAAGTCCGGTATTCACGACTTTACCACCTAACGCAAACACTTTGGTACCGCTAGATTTTTCTGTTCCAATAGATTTGAACCAATCAGCACCATTATTGATGATCTGAGCAACATTTGCGAATGTTTCCACATTGTTGATAATGGTTGGTTTTCCCCAGACACCTTTCTGTGCAGGGAACGGTGGTTTAGGCATTGGCATGCCTCGTTTTCCTTCTATGGAAGCAATCAAAGCTGTTTCTTCACCGCAAACAAAAGCACCGGCTCCTAAACGAAGTTCAAGATCAAAACTGAAATCCGTTGAAAAGATATTCTTTCCTAACAGACCCAGTTCTCTAGCCTGACCAATCGCGATATTCAAACGTTCAACAGCAATTGGATATTCAGCACGGCTATAAATATAACCATATCCGGCAATGGCCATCGCTTCAATGACACTGTGAGGATCTCCTTCCAAAATGGAACGATCCATAAATGCACCTGGATCTCCTTCATCGGCATTACAGATGACATATTTCTGATCATTGACTTCCTTTGCTGCAAACTGCCATTTGAGTCCAGTAGGGAATCCTCCTCCCCCACGTCCTCTTAAGCCTGACTTCTTGATTTCATCTACCACTTCGGCAGGTGTCATCTCTGTCAGCGCTTTTCCAAGAGCCATATAGCCGTCACGAGCGATATATTCATTGATGTCTTCCGGATTGATCACACCGCAGTTACGTAAAGCAATACGCTTCTGTTTCGCATAGAAACGGATCTTGTCAATATTGAAAACCTTTTCCTGAGTGGCTTCATCGACATCATGCATTTCCAGTCGTTCAACACGACGTCCTTTATAAATGTGTTCATTGACAATTTCACTAACATCTTCTACTTTCACCTGGCAATAGAAAACACGATCTGGATGGATGGCAACGATTGGACCTTTCTGACATAAGCCAAAGCATCCGGTCTTAACAACTTTCACTTCTTTTTCCAGGCCTTTTTCCTGAAGAAGACGAGTGAATTCCTGTTCAATCAAATCTGATTTTGAAGAGGTACATCCTGTTCCTCCGCAAATGAGTACATTCATTCTTTCCATATCTTCACCTACTTCGCGCCAATCGTATAGTTTTCACATACGATTCCCTGTCCAATGTGTTTCTTTACAATCTCTACTGCTTTATTCGCATCCATATGAACATAAGTTGTCTTATTTCCTTCCTTGTCATAGATTTCCACAAGAGGTTCATAAGAACACATGCCAATGCATCCAATCTGTGTCACACTTGCCTTTAGATTCTCCTTTGCGATTTCTTCCACAAAGGCATTGAGAACCGGACGAGCTCCTGCAGCAATTCCACAAGTTCCCATACCAACAACGACACGATAATCACTTTCGCCATCTCTCAGATCCAAACGTTTTTTGGTCTGATCACGTAGTGCTTTTAAATCTGCCAATGATTTCATAATTTCCTCCTATTGTATAGATTCGTTAATATATGCTTTTAACCAGGATGAAATCTCTGCTTCAGCAATGCTGACATCTCCCAGGATTTCCCTGATTTCCAGTGAATCAAAACAGAATGTTTTTTCATCACTGATATAATCAAAGTGAAAATGGATACTTTCATCCATACAGATGGCAAGCACGATTGCATCTCCCATATCGCCCCGGGGTGGTACATCCCAGTGACTTTTTTTCATGGAAGCTTTGATGCGTGTTCCCACATTCACTTTCGATTCCAAAACAAAAGTTCCTTCACACTGCTCTGCCATTTCCTTGAAGAAAGGGATCCCAAGTCCGATCCTTCGCGTCGTGCGCGTTGTGAAGAAGGGATCTTGGACTTTCTGGATCATCTCTTCATCCATTCCTTTGCCATCATCCTTGATTTCCAAAGAAACGAGATCCTGCCGGAAAGAATCCACAAATGTAATGCCAATGTTTTTCGCACAAGCTCTTACTGAATTGCTGGCTATATCTAGCAGTGTACTGCTGAGGCTTTCCATCATAATGCTTTTCTCCAAAGATCATAAAACTTCTTTTCATCGATTTCATCTTCATAAATGCCAATATCCTGAAGATAATGAGCATCGCTGTTTCTCACCCAAAAGGGATCTTGAATCCAAGGATGCATCCTTAAGACTTTTTCCTTCTGTGGTTCATTTTTGACTTCTATCATATCAAATCTAAGGTTTTTCGGGATAAATCCCAACTGTGTCAGAATAGAATTGGTTTTATCACAAACATGGGCCAGTGATACGATGCCGCCGAGTTCATGAGCTCTATCTGCAATAGAAGCGATTCCCTGATCGATGGATTGTATCAGCAACCGTTTTTCCTGATTCACAAATTCATCCAATGCATTACAGATCCACTGATTTCCAAAATAACGGATATCGTTTTCAATCGGCAATAAATGCTCATAGACCCATTGCCCAAATAAAGCACCTTTTTCCTCTTCCAGAAAATAGATGCAGATATGAACATCCTCCACACTTTGAACTTCTATTCCATAGACATATTTCATTCCCAGTTCATGTGCGACATGCGCCATCATTTTCTGCTGGGCAAACGAATTATGATCACACACACTGATACATTCTAATCCCGCAAGACGTGCCATATTCACAATATTGTGAGGTGTCATGTCATCGTTAGCACAGGGAGAGAGTGCAGAATGGATGTGTAAATCCACCTTCATACTACAATCCTAACTGAGCGCAAACCTTTGCAGCCTCATAGGCTGAAAGCGATGTCTTGCAAAGAGCTAGTTTTTCTTCACTTGCTTTGAGAAGAGTTTCCTCAGGAATCTCAGCATCCTGAGCTACTATGAGACAACTCATTTCCTTCAAGGCGGCAACTGCCACGATATTCAGATGAGACTGGACCGTGATCCATACCATATCCGCCTCACTTTTTCCCATCACCCAGCTCAAGAGA
>CAMEUL010000051.1 GCA_945938205.1 uncultured Traorella sp.
CGGAACCATCGGAAGGATCTTGGACCATATTGAAAGAGGAACACTGGATGTATCTTTGATCCATACATGTATTATCGATGAAGCAGATGAATGCTTTAAACTGGGTTTTCTGGAAGACTTGACAGAAATCATGAAACATCTTCCACAATGCACCAAGGCCCTTTTTTCTGCTACCTATCCATCTGAAATACAGGAAGTGATCCATACTTATCTTCAAGATCCGATATCGATCAAAATCAAGGATACAAAAGAATACAATACGGACATAACGCTTCATGCAGTTTCAGTAACCAAAGAAAATAAAATGGATATTCTGTTTTCACTGATCAATCAGGATTTGCCAAAACAGGCTATCATTTTCTGTAATTTCAGAGAAAATGTGGATGAAGTATTTGACGCATTTTATGAAAAAGGGTATTCCTGCTGTATGATTCATGGCGGTCTGGAACAAGATGAACGATTGGAAAATATGCGTGATTTCAAAAAAGGAATGTTTCGTTTTTTAATAGCTAGTGATATTGCAGCACGAGGTATTGATGTAGAAAGGATTTCTCATGTTTATAATTTTGATCCACCAACGACCACAGAAACATTGATCCATCGTATTGGAAGAAGCGGACGCGTGGGAAGACAGGGCGAAAGCACGACACTGGTTTTGAATACCCAGATGAAATACATAGAAAGAATGGAAGAAGAACTGGATACTGCTTTTGATTGGATCGAAAAGGTTGTTTCAACTCCGATGCAGGAAATTCTGAAAACAAGTGAACCTCAAATTCTGAAAGAAGAAAAATTGCAGTCCACAATTACCCGTCTTTATATAAAAGGTGGGAAAAACAAGAAAATCAGAGCAAAAGATCTGGTTGGAGCGATTCTTCAAAATCCAAATATATGTTTTGAAGATATCGGTGTGATCGAAATCATGGAAAATCAAAGTTATGTGGAAATTTTGAATGGGAAAGGAAAGCTGGTATTTGAAGATCTGAAAACAAGAACCATCAAAAATAAAAAAATCCTTGTAGAGATAGCCAAGGATTGATTTTCACATTAGATAGCGTTAGAATAAGAACGTTTGTGAGGTGAAAGCATGTCGAAAGACCGTTATCATATCAATATGACTGAAGGAAATCTTTTTAAGAAAATTTTATTGTTTTCCTTGCCTTTAATGGCGAGCGGTGTGCTTCAGCTTCTGTTTAATGCGGCAGATATTGTTGTTGTTGGACAGTATGCCGGACATGAATCATTGGCGGCGGTAAGTTCCACATCGGCCCTGATCAATCTGATTGTCAATATTTTCATCGGATTATCCATTGGGACCAATGTGCTGGTGGCACGTTATATTGGTGCCAACAAACAGGAGGAGATTTCTAAAACAGTGCATACAGCCATGATGGTAAGCATTATTGGGGGATTGATCCTGCTTGTCTTTGGAAATGTGGCAGCCAAGCCACTTCTAATTTGGATGGATACACCAGGGGATGTGCTTGATCTGGCTGTCTTATATCTGAGAATTTACTTTTTGGGTATGCCAGCCCTTCTTATTTATAATTATGGAGCTTCAATTTTAAGAGCCAAAGGAGATACCAAACGTCCTTTGTATTTCTTAAGTATCGCAGGGGTTGTCAACGTATTATTAAATCTTCTGCTCGTGATTGTTTTTCATATGGGAGTTGCAGGTGTTGGTATTGCGACAACGGTTTCACAGATCATTTCCGCAGCCTTTGTGTTTGTCTGTCTGATGAATGAGAGAGGTGGCATGCAGCTGCGTCCAAAGGAAATGCGGATTGATATGAAAAACTTCATTGAGATCATGAAAATTGGTTTACCGGCAGGTATTCAAGGATGCATTTTTTCGATATCGAATGTTATGATCCAGGCTTCTGTCAATTCATTTGGATCCGTAGTTATGGCTGGAAATGGAGCAGCCAGCAATATTGAAGGATTTGTGTACATGTCGATGAATACCTTCCATCAGTCCTGCCTAACATTCACCGGTCAGAATGCAGGAGCCAGAAACTACGAAAGAATGAAACAATCACTTTATATTTGCCAGCTCTATGTCATCCTTACCGGATTGATACTGGGTGTAGGTGCTTGGTATTTTGGTGGAACACTCTTGCAGATTTATTCCAACGATCCAGCAGTCATTACAGCAGGTATTGTACGTATGGGATATGTCTCCAAACCATATTTCCTATGTGGTATGATGGATGTTATGGTCGGTTCATTACGAGGAATGGGTTATTCCATTTTCCCAATGATCGTTTCTCTTGTTGGTGCCTGTGGTCTTCGTCTTGTTTGGCTGGCAACGGTCTTTCAGATGTATCCAACGATTGATATGGTCTATATTTCTTATCCGATCAGCTGGGCTATCACGACCCTCGCTCATATTATTACTTATCTAATCGTGATCCGTAAGGTAAAGACAAAACTTCAGGCATCGTAAGGTGCCTTTTTAGTTGTTCAAAAAATGAACAGTCATCGATTATGAAATATGCTAGAATGGTGCCAATTAGGGGTGAGAGCATGTCAAAAGATATGACAAGGGGCAATCCATTGCGTCTGATTTTGATTTTTGCGGTACCGATGCTTATCGGAAATATCTTCCAACAGTTTTATTCTATGGCAGATACAATTGTGGTTGGTACCTGTATTGGTAAAAATGCATTGGCAGCCGTAGGCGCAACCGGGGGTATCTTATTTTTTGTATTAGGTTTTATCATGGGACTTACCAATGGGTTTTCAGTCATTATTTCTCAGTATTTTGGTGCACAGGATGAAAAAGGGTTGCGTCATTCTATTGGAATGTCAATTCTTTTGGCTTTGATCATCACAGGAATCGTAACGGTGTTTTCAGTCATCAGTACTCGATGGATACTTGAGACTATGCAGACACCTGCTGACATCATAGTAGATTCCTATCGTTATTTGATCGTCATCTTTGCTGGAACGATTGCGACTGTCGGGTATAATATGGTTTCTTCCATTTTACGAGCACTCGGCGATAGCAAGACACCGCTTTTGTTTCTGATTATCGCATGCATCTTAAATGTTTTTTTGGATCTCGTACTGATTGTATATTTCCACATGGGTGTCGAAGGGACCGCTTATGCCACCATTATCGCACAAGGGATTTCTTTTCTGCTTTGTTTGCTTTATATTGCGCATCGTTATCCTATCCTTCATCTTTCAAGGGAAGATTTCAGATGGGATGGCGAAATGAATTTAACGCTGTTGAGAATCGGAATTCCTGGAGCTCTCTCTTCTTCCATAACAGCATTAGGTGTTATGATTCTTCAAGGAACCATCAATCAGATGGGGAGTGATACAGTTGCAGCCTATACAGCAGGAACCAAGGTAGAACAACTTTTCACGATGCCAACTATGACGTTGGGGATGGCGATGGCGACTTTTGCCGGTCAGAATCTAGGGGCAGGCAAAATCGAACGTGTGAAAGAAGGGATTCATTCCAGTGTAAAGGTAATGTTTTTATATTGTGTCATCACTGGTGTGATTCTATACAATGCAGGAGGTTGGCTCACACAAATGTTTGTTTCAAAAGATCAGGTGCATATCATTCAAATGAGTCATCAGTATCTAAGATATGTGGCTGTCTTTGCCAGCACTTTGGGTGTATTGTTTATTTACCGTTCTACGATTCAAGGATTGGGAAACGGAGTAATTCCAATGATATCAGGAGTCATGGAACTAGCCATGCGTGTCATTATTGCTCTGATTCTTTCACAGTTTTTGGGATTTACAGGAATCTGTCTCGCATCTCCGATTGCCTGGATCGGTGCGGATATACTTCTGTTTCCATATTATTATCATATGGTGCATCGTTTATCTAGCAGATAACAAAAAATCCTCATTTTTGAGGATTTTATACTTTATAGATTCCTTTTAAAATGCTTTCTTCAAGGATATGACCTTCCATTGCCCAATAAAGATCATTGAAATAATGATTTTCATCAAGTGTCAACATACAGTCTAAGGCATAGACATGAAGTTCATACATGTGATCTTTGTCAGGAGGAGCCATACCGATATAATGTGCAGGACATTCATTCGGAATGGAATGAAAACCCTGTACAAAGTCAGTTGCTGTTTCACTTTCACCGGCTTCAATCTCATTTCGTTTGAGATTCCATCCGACCCAATGAATAAAACTGAATCCACAAACAGGAATCGCATCCTTGTCTTCAAACAGAAAGGCAAAAGATCTTGTGTTTTCAGGAGTTTCTTCGATGCGGAAAGGAATCGAAATCTCAGGCCCTCTTTTCCCATAGCAGTCATCAAAGAAACCGTTATGCAATCCTTTACTCGTGATTTTCATTGAACTGCTCCATGAATTTGCCGATCTTTTCAAGGGCTACTTTGATTTCTTCAATGCTGTAGGCATAGGATACACGAATGAATCCTTCTCCTGCTTCCCCAAAAGCACTTCCCGGAACACAGGCCACATTGGCTTCTTCCAAAAGTTTTTCACAGAACTCAACCGAAGTCAGACCTGTTTTCTTGATGCATGGGAAAATATAAAAGGCACCTTTTGGCATATGCGTTGGCAAACCGATCCGATTGAATCCATTCACGATATAATTTCTTCTTTGACGATATTGTTCGACCATCGCATCGACATATTTTTGTCCATTTTTTAATCCTTCAATAGCTCCATACTGAGCAGAACTTGGGGCTGACATAATGACATACTGATGGATCTTCAAGATATGCTTTACGAATGTTTCGTTGGCACATAAATAACCTAATCGCCATCCGGTCATCGCAAATGCTTTAGAGAAACCACTAATCAGAATGACCTGGTCTTTGATTTCTTCAAAATTGGCAGGCGAACAGTGTTTATCTTCGTAACTCAGTTCCGCATAGATTTCATCTGAAAGAACGATCAACTGATGCTCTTTGATTATATCGATTAGTGGAAGATAATCTTCATAGGTCATGATTCCACCGGTTGGATTGGATGGGAAATTCAAAAGAATCGCTTTGGTTTTCGGAGTAATGGCATTTTCCAGCATTTCTTTTGTCAGTTTGAATTCATTTTCACTTGTGAGTTCAATATATTTAACGACACCTCCTGCCAGAATAACAGCAGGTTCATAGGCGACATAACAAGGCTGAAGCAAAATGACTTCGTCTCCTGGGCTGATAATCGCACGTAGGGAAATGTCAATAGCTTCACTTCCTCCGACTGTCACAATGACGTTCTTTTTGGGATCATATTTCAGATCATACTGACGATCCAAATAATGACAGATTTCTTCACGTAAAGGAAGCAATCCGGAATTCGCAGTATAATGTGTTTTCTTAGATTTGATGGAATAGATGGCAGCTTCACAGATATTCCATGGAGTCGCAAAATCCGGTTCTCCCACCCCTAAAGAAATGACATCTTTTTTGGTGGAAGCCAGATCAAAGAATTTTCGAATGCCACTTGGCTTCAGTTCCACCACATCTTGGTTCATTAATTCTTCGTAATTCATGGTGTCACGATCAGACGGTCATCGCTTTGGTGATCTTCTTCATCTAACACGATGCCCGAATCCTTATACTTCTTTAAAACAAAATTGGTGCTGGTCCCAGTAACACCTTCAACACATGCCAGTTTAGCACCCACAAAATTGGCGATTTCCTGCATGGTCTTTCCTTCGATCATTACAATGAATTCACTTTTTCCACTCATCAGATACATGGATTCCACTTCATCATAAGCATAGATCATGGATGCAATGCGATCGTATCCATAATCTCTTTCCGGCTGACAGCTCACTTCGATCACAGCACTTACACGATCTACATTCGCACGATTCCAATTGATCAGCGTATGATATCCGTTGATGACTTTTTCTTTTTCTAGCTTTGTCATTGTTTCTAATACATTCTCTTCGCTTTCCTGAAGGATGTCTGCCAGGTCTTTGATGTCTCTTCTGGCGTTTTTCTCAAGCAGGGAAAGCAATACTTTTTCTTCCATGGTATCACCTCTTTTTCCTATTCTATCAAAAACGCATGCAAATTGAAATATATAGAAGAAAGTTCATTGTAAGAAAGATGGGAAAAGTTTATAATAGATGCGAGGTGAATCCATGCAAATCATCATTTATGCACTTTTAAACTACATCAATTGTGCCATTAAACAAGACACTAATTATGAAATTGCTAAATGTCTTTTGATGCATATCGATAAAATTGAAAAATTATCTTTGGAAGAAACAGCCAATCTTTGTCATGTGTCCGTTTCCACATTGAATCGTTTTTGTCGTATCATTGGTTTTTCAAATTTTTCAACACTCCGTCATTTTATAAAAATAAAAGAAGATGTCAGTCTTCATTTTGAATCAAATAAAACAGATCCAAGTGAAAAGAAAACGCTAGAAAAAATGAATGAAAACATGGAATCTATCGAAAATATTCCGATGCATCTTTTTGATGAGATCTCACATCTGATTCATCATTCCAATCGTGTCATATTATTAGGATTTGGAGAGTTTCAGTTTCCGGCATTGTATTTTCAGAACCAGATGCTGTCATTAGGAAAATTGGTGGAAATCTGTGGGCAGATCAATCAGAACGATGTCAATGAAGTCAATGTAGAAAAAAATGATCTGGTCATCATTACCAGTGTTCATGGAAATTATCTACTCGCCAATCAGAAAAAGATCCGTCAGTGGAACTGTCGAAAAGTACTGCTGACACAGATTCAAAATCAAGATCTAGTGAGTCAATATGATCTCATTTTAAAATATGGTATTCATGATGATGAAAGACTTCGCAAGTATACCATTATGCGCGTGTATGAAAAAATTATCTTGAATTACTATCAACATTATCATTATAAAAAGAATGATTAACTGTTCATAAATTGACAAGCAAATATAGGAAATTTCATTTATAATAAACTCGTACAGGGAGGATATTATAATCATGAAATTTCCTAAAAATTTTTTATGGGGTGGCGCTACTGCTGCCAATCAGTATGAAGGAGGATATTTGGAAGGTGGAAAAGGAGTCAATACCAGTGATGTGTTAACTGCCGGAAGTCACACCGTACCTCGTCGCATTACCTGGAGAAATCCAGAAACAGGTGAAACCGGATTTACCGGTATGGGATCTGGAATGGAAATGAATTTTCCTGAAGGAGCCATCCCAGCTGTTTTAGACAACGAATACTATCCAAGTCATGTCGCAACAGACTTCTATCATCATTTTAAGGAAGATATTGCGCTGATGGGAGAAATGGGATTTAAAACATTCCGTCTGAGTATGAACTGGGCACGTATTTTCCCAAATGGGGATGATGAAATGCCAAATGAAGAAGGATTGAAATTCTATGATGAAGTGTTCGATGAATGTGCAAAATATGGCATTGAACCACTTGTTACACTGTCTCATTATGAAACACCACTCAATTTGTCGATCAAATATGGTGGATGGAAGAACCGTGCTTGCATCAAATTCTTTGAAAACTATGCGAAAACAGTTTTCAAACACTATGAAGGAAAAGTAAAATATTGGCTGACTTTCAATGAAATCAACATGATGGAATTTGGTCCATTCATGGCAGGAGGTCTTACAGAAACAACTCCTCAGGCTAAGGCACAGGGGGCTCATAATCAGTTTGTCGCCAGTGCTCTTGCGGTAAAGGCAGCACATGAAATCAATCCTGAAATCAAGGTTGGACAGATGCTGGCTTATCAGCCAACGTATGCCTATACTTGTGATCCAAAAGATCAGCTGTTCGTCATGGAAGCCAGCAGAAAATCACTGTTCTACAGCGATGTGCAGACAGGTGGACACTATCCTGCTTACCGTTTAAAAGAATACGAACGTGCCGGAATCAAATTGGATGATACACCTGAAGATTATGAACTGCTTGAAAAATATTCAGCTGATTTCTTAAGCTTCAGCTGCTATGGATCTTCTACACAGACCACACATGAAGATGTACTTGGAACCGGTGGGAACCTGATGATGGGTGTCAAGAATCCATATCTTGAAACTAATGCATGGGGATGGGCAACAGATCCAGCTTGTCTGCGTCTTGCTTTGAACCAACTATATGATCGTTATCACAAACCACTTTGGATCGTAGAAAACGGAATCGGATGGGATGACAAGAAAGAAGCCGATGGTAGTGTACACGACACTTACCGTATCGACTATCTGCGACAGAATATCGCATCGATGCGTGATGCCATCAATTTAGATGGAGTGGATCTGATGGGATACACGATGTGGGGATGCATCGACTTGGTATCTGCCGGAACCGGTGAAATGAAAAAACGTTATGGATTTGTCTATGTAGATCGTGATGACCAGGGAAATGGAACTCTTGCAAGAAGTAAAAAAGATTCCTTTGAATGGTACAAAAAAGTCATTGCTTGTGATGGCGAAAACTTAGACTAGGAGGCCATTATGTCAAAATTTCCAGAAGGATTTTTATGGGGTGGTGCCACCGCTGCCAATCAGTATGAAGGTGGATGGAATGAAGGCGGAAAGGGAGTAAGCTCTTCTGACTGCTGTACCAGAGGTTCGAGAATTCAGCCTCGTATGGTAACATACAAAACCAAAGAAGGAGAAATCCAGGCACAGACCATGTTTGAACTGAATGCACCTGAAGGCGCTCAGTTTGGAAGCTTTGAAGGTTATGATTATCCTTCTCATGAAGCAAGCGATTTTTATCACAGATATAAAGAAGATATTGCTTTGATGGGAGAAATGGGATATAAAACATTCCGTATGTCTATCAACTGGACAAGAATTTTCCCACTAGGATATGAAGAAGAACCAAATGAAGCAGGTTTGAAATTCTATGACGATGTATTTGACGAA
>CAMEUL010000052.1 GCA_945938205.1 uncultured Traorella sp.
AAGATTTCCGCATGATCTCCTCCGGTCTCTAAACAGAGATCCAGAATTTCATGCAACTGATTTTTTTCAAGCATAATTTCACCTCTGGTTTTATATTATCACATTTCCATTCGCTTGTATTTACTTTTCAATGGTATTGAGTTATCTTTATATGCAAGGAGTGATGCATATCAAAAAGAAAATTCAGGTCACGATCTTATTGCTGTTATGTCTGGCAATGATCATTGGGCCCATACTCAGCATGCTTGTTTAAAAAAACCTCGCAAGTGATTCACTTACGAGGTTTTTCATTAAATCACGCCTTTTAATACCATTCCCCAGATAATGCAGGTAATCAATAAAACCAAAGCCACTAACATATATCCCAGTTTTGTAGGTTTCGCATTTTTGGATGTTGGTTCAACCAGACTGATCTTTCGTAAAGCACCCACCACAGGCTTATAAAGGATCAAGGTCAGAGCACTGTTGAGCAAGGCCTTAAATAAGTTAAATGGCAAGATCGCCGGTACCAAAAGTTCCACGACTGCTTCTCTAGGAACACCCATATATAATGGTGTAATCAGATAATTCCATAAAAGCATCACAGCTGTCATCAAAAGAGTTCCGCCAATCAATCCTAGCCAAGCACCTTTCATCGTATGGTCTTTCTTATAGATGAAAGCTGCCGTACAGGCAAAAGCACATGAAGCCAGCACATTCATGATCAGACCAATCACACCGGTTGAGGAAATCGTCAGAAATTCAATAAAGGATGAAATGGCAGATACCGCCAATGCCATCAAAGGTCCAAACAGAAATCCTGCAATAGTTATGATTACATCTTTTGGTTCATAACTTAAAAATAATACAATTGGAATACGGATCAGTGCCACCATAACAAAGGCAACGGCACTGAACATGGCCATCATGACCATCTTTTTGGTTTTTGTGTTCATCGTTTCTCCCTCCAAAAAACACCTGGAAAGATCTTCCAGGTGTCAATGCTTGGTTTAAACAAGCCACATCTTCTTTCATCCAGACTATCACTGTTGGTTTTGGAATTGCACCAAATCATGCGTTTTACCGCTCGCGGACTTTACCGCCAGTAGGGATTTACACCCTGCCCTGAAGATTCTTTTCAAATGTATAATATCATTTTAAACCGAAATGCTTATTTGTCAAGACTATTTCAATGTAATCTTGTTCAGATGCCAGATATCGCGCACATATTCTTCAATCGTACGGTCACTTGAGAAATAGCCACTCTTCGCAATATTGATAAGACACATTCTTGCCCAGCGGTTTCTGTCTGCATAGTAGTCACGAACTCTTGACTGAGTTGTCTGATATGCATCAAAATCTGCCAGCAAGAAGTATTCATCATTTTTAAACATCAGTTCATCGTAAATGATCTTAAATTCTTCACGATTCTGTGACCATGTTCCATCAATCAGAGAATCCACGATCTTTTTCAGATGTGGAAGATGGTTGTAGTAATCCCATACATTATAAGAATGGGCACGTTTCATGGTTTCCACTTCTTCCACCTTTAATCCGAAGATAAAGGCATTGTCATATCCTACACGTTCTACAATTTCCACATTGGCTCCATCGAGTGTTCCTAATGTAATGGCTCCATTCATCATGAATTTCATGTTTCCGGTACCACTGGCTTCTTTACCGGCTGTGGAAATCTGTTCACTGACATCGGCTGCATTCATTAAAATTTCCGCAATGCTGACACCATAGTTAGGAATGAAGACCACTTTCATATAAGGAGCAATTTCCGGATCATTGTTGACTTTTTCTGCAATAGAATGAATCAACTGAATAACTTTCTTCGCAAACGTATAAGCAGGAGCTGCCTTGGCTGCAAAGATAAAGGTTCTTGGATAAATTCTGAAGTTTGGATCTTCTTTCATTCTCTGATAGAGATAAATAATATGCATCACATTCAAAAGCTGACGCTTATAGGCATGAAGACGCTTTGCCTGTACATCGAAAATGGAGTTGATGTCCACTACGATTCCTGTTACTTGTTTGATATAATCTGCCAGAATCTGTTTTCTCTTCAGTTTTAGATCCAAAAATTCCTGTTGAACATTGGCATCATCGACAAAATTCATCAGTTTTTCCAGATCCTGAGAATGATTAACATAACTATCACCAATGGTCTTATCCAATAAAGCTTTCAGTTCTGGGTTGGAATAAACCAGCCATCTTCTGTGAGTGATACCATTGGTTTTGTTGTTGAATTTGTAAGGTTCAATAGCATATTGATTCTTGAAAACATCATTGATAAGAATCTGAGAGTGCAATGCTGCCACACCATTCACCGAATGTGAACCAATGATGGCCAGATTTGCCATATGCACCTGTCCGTCAATGATCACACGTGTTGAGTTGATCAGATCTGGACGATAGTACTTATAATTGAGTTCATAGCAGTAACGACGATCAATTTCTTCAATGATCATATAAATACGTGGCAAGAGGTTCTGAATATAGAACACTGGCCATTTTTCAAGTGCTTCTGCCAATACAGTATGATTGGTATATGCCACCGCTTCTTTGACGATCTTGAAAGCATCATCCCATTCATATAAATAATCATCCATCAGAATACGCATTAATTCCGGAATGGCCAATACTGGATGTGTATCATTCAACTGAATGGCATTCTTTTCTGCAAAGTTATCCAGTGTATCATATACACGAAGATGAGCCTTGATCATGGCAGTCAGACCTGCAGAGACAAAGAAATACTGCTGTTTTAAACGAAGATATCTTCCTTCTTCTGTTGAATCATCCGGATAAACATTCTGATTGATGGCAGTCACATCTTTAATGTATTTCGCAAATTCCTGTGAATTAGAAGCATCTTCTGCTGGTTCAGCACTCCACAAACGAAGCGTATTGGTCAAATTGGTTCCATGTCCAACCACTTCCATATCATAAGGAACCGCACGAATCACCTGAGCTCCTACATGGTTGATCTTAGCTTTTCCATAGTTATCCATTTCCATCTGGATAGATCCGTAGAACTTCACATTGACAGCATGTTTTGGTTTTCTTACTTCCCAAACATTCCCAAGTTTCAGCCACTGATCCGGAACTTCTACCTGTTTTCCATCAACAATTTTCTGTTTGAAAAGTCCGTATTCATAGCGAATACAGTTTCCGTGTCCGGCATATCCTAAAGATGCCAATGAATCCAGGAAGCAGGCAGCCAGTCTTCCCAGCCCCCCATTTCCAAGTCCTGCATCGGATTCCAGTTCTTCCAGTTCATTGATATCGATTCCCAGATCCTTTAATCCGTCACGTACAATTTCATAGATCCCCAGATTCATCAGATTGTTTGTCAAAAGACGACCAATCAAGAATTCCATGGAAAAATAATACATCTGTTTTTCTTGCTTTTTCGCAATTTCTTCTTTGCTAGCTTTCCAGTTAACAGCCGCATAGTCGCGGATCATGGTTCCTAATACCATATATTTTTCAGTAATGTGGGACTGTTCAATGGAACGCCCATATTTAGCAACAATTCTTGCTTTGAATTCTTCTTTGAATTCTTCTGAATTTGTAAATTTATACCCCATAATTTCCTCCCATAGCCACCAAATTTTAACATTTTTACCCATTAAAAAAAAGTACTTTTATTGAAAAAGTACTTTTCTATTGGTTTTATAGGATTATTTTACCTTTTTTCTGGACTTGATTTCTTTCACTTCAAATACAATACCACTGAAAGGAGCTATCTCAAATTCACAACTGTAATTCAAATTGTTATGAGGAACTTTTTTCGTGCGAAGTGCTTTTGTATTGCGGATATTGCTTCCACTGTAAATATCAGTATCCGTATTCAGAACTTCCTTCAATGTGGCATTTCTGTCCACACCCATTCTGAAGTTGACATAGTGATTACTGGAGAAATTGAGAACGATAATATACTCCTGCTCTTTGCTCATTCTCCGATAGATAAAGATATTGTCCGCCTTGTTGTCAGCATCGATCCACTTGAAGCCATCCCAGGAATAATCCTGCTGATAGAACGCTTCATTTTCAGTTACCAATTGATTAAGATCAGCAATATAGCGAGAGAAGGAATCGTGCATTGGATATTCCAACATGAACCAGTCATTTTCCTTTTCTTCATCCCATTCTCTAAACTGTCCGAATTCATTGCCCATGAAATTCAGTTTCTTTCCAGGATGCGTCATCATATACATATATAACGTTCTTGCCTGAGCGAATTTCTGCTCATAAGTTCCCCACATTTTGTCAACGATGGTATGTTTTCCGTGAACGACTTCATCATGAGACAATGGAAGAATAAATTTTTCTGAGTAGAAATAAGCCATGGAGAAGGTCATCTGATTGTGATGATACTGACGGTAAATTGGATCTTTCTCAAGATATTTCAACGTATCATGCATCCATCCAAGATCCCACTTGTAGTCAAATCCTAGACCATCTTCCCAAGTAGGTGCGCAGACTTTCGGAAAGTCACTGGAATCTTCCGCAACTAGGAAAACTTCCGGATGCAGCTGATGCAGGTTATAATTCATACGCTTAATGAAATGAAGAGCTCCTTCATTCACACCTAGATCTTTATTTCCATGCCAGAAAATCATGTTGGCAATGGCATCCATACGAATTCCATCTACATGGAAAATCTCCAGCCAGTAGTTGGCTGCGGACATTAGGAAACAGCGTACTTCTTCACGCCACAGATTAAAGTTGCTGGTTCCCCATTGTGAATTCGCATCAATATCCTTTTCATATTCATATAAAGGTGTTCCATCAAAATAATTGAGGGAATGGTTGTCCTTTACAAAATGCACAGGAACAAAGTCCATGATCACACCAATATCATTCTGATGCAGTTTATTGATCAGTGTTTTCAATCCATTGATCGTTCCATAACGGCTCGTTACAGAGAAGTAACCACTGGTCTGATATCCCCAGCTGCCATCAAATGGATACTCGCTGAGGGGCATGAATTCAACATGCGTATAATGCATTTTTTTGACATAAGCAATAAGATCATCTGCAATTTCTTCATAAGTAAACCAGTCACGTCCATCGCTTGGTTTTTTCCAGGAACCCAGATGAAGTTCATAAATGTTCATTGGCTGATCAATATTGCGCGTACGCTTTTTCATCCATGCCTTATCCTTAAAGATCGGATCATTAATCTCTTCCACAACAGAAGCTGTATTTGGTCTCAACTGAGAATAGAAAGCATAAGGATCTGCCTTATCCACCACATTTCCATACGCTTGCTGGACGCGCAGTTTATACTGCTGGCCTTTTTTCACATTTGGAATAAACAGTTCATATATGCCCCGATCATGAATTCGTTTCATTTTGGAAGCATCATCTTCGGTCCAATCATTGAAATCTCCAATGACATGAATCTGTCGTGCATGTGGAGCATAGGTTCTGAAAACAGCTCCGCCGTTTTCTAAATGTGCACCAAAATACTCATAAGCATCACATGCATTACCTTCAAAAAAATCTTTTAAGTTCATACATTCTCCTTTTAAGCGATGGCATCAGCCATGGCTTTCTGATAAGTAGCTGTTTTTTCTTTTGCTTCCTCTTTACTGTTTCCTTTTACACAATAATAGAATTTACATTTTGGTTCAGTACCGCTTGGTCTTACAGCGATCCATGAGCCATCTTCCAAATAGAACTTCAATACATCTGATTTAGTGAAACCGACAAGGTCAGATTCCACACCATTTTCAACACGTTTCAACGTACTGTAATCTTCATGTGCCACAACTTTAGCTCCTCCGATCACAGATGGTGTATTGTTTCTGAAAGTAGCCATGATTTCCTTGATTCTCATAGCACCTTCCTGTCCGGCTAATGATAAAGATGTCTGGCTTTCCTGATATGTTCCCAGTTCTTCATACAATCCATCAAGTACATCCACCAATGTTTTTCCTAATGCATGATAATAGCAAGCAGCTTCTGCCAGCATCAAACATGCCTGAGGTGCATCCTTGTCACGTACAAATGGAGAGATCAGAGAACCATAACTTTCTTCATATCCAAAAACATATTCCTTTTCATGATTCACTTCATATTTGGCAACTTTTTCACCAATGAATTTGAATCCAGTCAATGTTTTTTCAGTTTCAACACCATATTTAGAAGCAATCTTTTCTCCCAGATCACTGGTTACTACTGTGTTGAACATAACGGCATTCTTAGGCATTCTACCCTTAGCTGTCAACTGAGAGAAAATATATTCGATCAAAACAGATCCTGACTGATTTCCTGTCAGAAGCACATATTCACCATGATGTTTCACAGCCACACCCATACGGTCAGCATCTGGATCACAACTCAATACGATATCAGCATCTTCTTTTTTCGCATATTCCAAAGCCAAATTATAAGAAGCAGGTTCTTCTGGATTTGGTGTTGGTGTCATTGAGAAATCAGGATCCGGTGTACACTGTTCCACAACAGGCACATAATGATAACCGGCTCTCTTATACACTTCCTGCACAGGAATATTGCTGGTTCCATGCTGTGGTGTGAAAATAATCTTGATCGCATCCTTGTTTACATCCGGATTCAATTGAATAGATAAAACTTTTTCATAGTATGCTTCATCCACTTCTTTACCAATGATATGAATGAAACTATCATCAGCATGACTTGTTTCAATGGCTAATTCATCTTCAACAGCGTTGACTTGAGCAATGACCTGAGAAGCCAATGCAGGAACAAGCTGACATCCTTTTTCATCACAAAGTTTGTAACCATTATATTCTTTTGGATTATGAGAAGCCGTGATCATGATGCCTCCAGCGCATCCTAAATGACGTACGGCAAAACTCAATTCTGGTGTTGGTCGAAGACTTTCAAATACATATGTTACAATACCAAATGTGGAAAGTACTTTGGCACTGTCCATGGCAAATTCATAGGACATGTGACGATTATCATATCCAATGGCAATTCCTTTTTTCTTTGCTTCTTCCCCTAAAGAACAAATATAATGAGCAAAACCTACATTAGCTTTGCGAATGGTGTGTACATTGATACGGTTGGTTCCTGCCCCAAGCAGTCCTCTCATTCCCGCTGTACCAAATTCAATGTTTGTGTAAAAGGCGTCATTTTTTGCCTTTTCATCCATTTTTAAAAGTTCCTCTTTTAATGCTGGATCAATGTTAGGATGGTTGACCCATCTATTATATTTTTCTGCTACCATAAAGATATCCTCCTAGATGATTTTATTATACACTAATTAAAAGCGTTTTAGTTAAACATTTTGTTTTTTTTGTCTTAAATTATGTTTTGTTTTTTTGTCTTAAATTATACATGGAAGAATTTGAAGAAGAAGTGTATAATAATGCAATATCGGAGGAAAGATTATGGAACAATCTGTCAATCTGGGTCAGGGTCATGTCGGAAAGCTGCTTTTCAAACTCGCTTTGCCTTCCATCGTGGCTCAGTTAATCAATGTTTTATACAATATGGTAGACCGCATGTATATCGGTCACATTGAAAATATTGGCGATATCGCCTTAACAGGAGTCGGGGTTACAATGCCAATCATTATTGCCGTCAGTGCTTTTGCAGCCCTTGTCAGCATGGGTGGTGCTCCTCGTGCCAGCATCATGATGGGCAAACAGGAAAAGAATGAAGCCGAAAAAATCATGGGAAACTGTTTCTCGCTTCTGATTCTGATTGCCATCCTTTCAACAGGTGTTCTTCTGTTTTTCGGTCAAGATCTCTTACTTTTGTTTGGAGCCAGTGAAGCCACTATTACCTATGCCTGGAGCTATCTGAAGATTTATGCCATCGGAACTGTTTTTGTGCAACTAACTTTAGGTATGAATGCCTTTATCAGTGCCCAGGGCTTTGCGAATATATCCATGAAAACCATCATGATCGGTGCCATCTGCAACATCATTCTGGATCCTATTTTCATTTTTGGTTTTAATATGGGTGTACAAGGTGCTGCCTTGGCTACCATTCTTTCTCAGGCTATTTCTTGCATCTGGGTCATTCATTTCTTACGATCAGAAAAATCATTTCTGAAAATTCATAAAAAATATATGATCTTAGAACCATCTGTATTCCTACCTTGTATTGCTTTGGGTTCTGCTCCCTTTGTCATGCAGTTTACCGAAAGTGTTCTCAGCGTATGTTTTAATACTTCTTTATTAAAATATGGTGGAGACATTGCCGTTGGAGCCATGACCATTGCCACCAGTGTCATGCAGTTTTCCATGCTGCCACTTCAGGGACTCACACAGGGTGCACAGCCCATAATTTCCTACAACTATGGAGCCAATGATCTCAAACGTGTTAAAGACACTTTCAAATACTTAATCATTTCCTGTCTGACTTTCTCAACGATCATTTGGGCCATCAGCATGTTTGCGCCACAAGTATTCATTTCGATCTTTACCAATAAGCCTGAACTGATGGAATTCAGCATTTCCGCAGTAAGGACCTACATGGCTCTAAATTTGGTATTTGGTGCACAAATTGCCTGTCAGCAGACTTTCATCGCTTTAGGCAATGCGAAAGCAGCTCTTTTCTTGGCGCTGTTAAGAAAAGTAATCTTGCTGATCCCACTGATTTACATCCTGCCTATCTTTTTTGAGAACAAGACATTCGCTGTCTATTTGGCAGAACCTGTCGCAGATGCAATTGCCGTAACAACCACAGTTACATTATTCATCCTATCATTTAAAAACTTGTTAAGAAACAATACAGCTTCATAAAGAAAAGAGGCTGTAACGAAATAGAAAAATTTCGAAGATGAAATTCATTCTATAGAG
>CAMEUL010000053.1 GCA_945938205.1 uncultured Traorella sp.
AAGAAATCGTTGAAAAAATGTCACATGCAAACATCCAATCAAAAGAAGAAAGAAATGTGATCATGCAGACAGGCCATCTCAATTATGAAATCCTGTTGAATCAGATCAATACAGCCATCATGATCGTAGATCCAAAAACGCATCAGATCGAGTATATGAATGAAGAATGTAAGCGACTGACTGCTTCCTACAACTATGAGAATAAGACCTGTGGCGATATCATCATGGGTGATTCAAATGCTTGTGAGAAAATGGCCATGGATGGCAAAGGGCAGTTTCAGATTTAT
Source organism: uncultured Traorella sp. (assembly GCA_945938205.1). Lineage (GTDB taxonomy): Bacteria > Bacillota_I > Bacilli_A > Erysipelotrichales > Erysipelotrichaceae > Traorella. The sequence continues at coordinate 288 of CAMEUL010000053.1, forward strand.
GCGAAACGAATGAAATGTTTTCTTGAAGTGGATATGAAATCCATTAAGTTGAATGGACGTGATGTGAATATCGTTCAGTTGCATAATGTGGATCATACGGTTTCTTCCAACCGCCTGAATGAATTCAGAAAAACAGAACTTATGAATCAACTGTATGAAATCAGTTGGGAACATAAAACGATGGAAGACAGAATGCAAGCTGCTTTGAAGTATTTGTGTGACTATCATAAAGCAGATTTTGCGGGAATTTATCTGTATGATGAAAAACAGGATATCTGGATCAAGAATTTTGAATACAAGACCAAAGGAATTCGATCCAAAGTCCGCTTCTTCAAAAAGAATTCCTACAGTTATGTCAGCGAAATTGTAGAAAAACTCAATCATTCGCATTCTTTCATCGTCAGAAATAAAGATGAAGGCCTTTTACGCCAAACAGCCAGCAGCAATATTCTGACAGGTATTTATGTAAAGAATCAGCTTAGAGGTTTTGTCACGGTTGAACAATGCATGGAAAATACACAAGAGATGTTCCTTGCGGAAAAAATGGCTCATATCGTAAGCAAGCGATTGTTTGAAAATACCACTCCGGTGAAAGAAACTATTCAACTTTTTGAAATGCAAAATAGCCGACAGATCCTTCAGAATACCCGATTGGGATTATGGACGCTTGAAATCAATCTGAAAAATCATACCTATTCTTTAATGCCAGACGAAATGTTTAGGGAATTATTAAGTTTTCCAGATTCACTGTCTGCAGAGAAGAACTATCAGTACTGGTACAACCAAATTCATCAGGGATTCTATCAATATGTCAAAAATGGCATCGATATGATGATGAATACGGATAATATCATAGAAATGGAATACACATGGGAACATCCAAAAACAGGATCGATCACGGTACGCTGTGTGGGCCTCAAGGTCTATAAAAATGAAGATGTGGTCGTTCTTGAAGGTTATTCACGTATTTTGAATGATATGAAACAGTTAAGGATCATCTCCAAAGGAGTTGAAAGTGATATCTTTGAATATCAAGAATACCGCAAATCTATTTATTTCAATACCAAACGTTCTTTGATCTATGGAAAAGAAAAAAGAGAACAAAATTTCCCAGACTGTTGGATCCAACGTGAAATCGTTCATCCGCATTTTGTGAAAGAATTTGAAGATTTATTTAAAAATATACATAAGAAGAATGTTCAGACACTGAATCTGATGCTGAAAAATAAGAAGGGTGAATATGCCTGGTTTGAAATAGTATCCAGACATATCGGATATGAAAATGTTGGCTTGAATTCCTGCATCGTGCAGATCCATCCAATGGAAGATAAAGAAGTTGCAGAATTAGACTATGAAAGAACACGCGATTTCTATCATTCAGTTCTTTCTGACAATATGGCTTATGCTGAAATCAATGTGACCCAAGATGAATTGATCAAAGCCGGAGGAAACTTTGCTGTTTTCGTGGAATCCAATGAATATGCAGGTCTCTCCTATTCCGCAATGATTACCCGATATTCTAAGAAAAAGGATGCAGGATTTGATGCTCATCAGCTGCATGCTTCCACATTGAATCAGCGTTTTTCAGAGAATAAGCATCGCTTGGATATGCAGTTTAAGATCACACAGGACAAAGAAGAAAAATGGTGTGAAATCGTGGTCCATATGTTTAAGGACACCTATACTCAAACAGTTTATGCCTTATTGTACATGCGTGACATTACTGGTGATATGCGTCAGAAACTAGAAACTGAAAAAGCAGCTCAGCTGGATGCCTTAACAGGCGTTTACAATCGTGCAACCTTCAAAAAACAAGTCAATTTCTATATGAATCTTGTTAATAAAGAAGAAATGTGCGCTTTAGTTCTGTTGGATATGGATAACTTCAAAGATATCAATGATACCAAAGGACATCTTGTAGGGGATGCCATCCTCAAACAGTTTGCGGAAATCTTGAGATCCAGCTTCAGAGGAAGCGATTATATCGGACGCTATGGCGGCGATGAATTCATGGTATTCATCAAGGATATACCATCAAATGAACAACTCGACATGATGATGAAGCGCCTCTATCAGAATTTCTCATTAAGTGACATTCAGTGCTCCTGCGGAGTCCGAATGATGACCTCAGACAACACGGATTATTCTGAAATTTTCAAACAAGCCGACGAAGCTCTCTATTCAGCAAAGAAAAACGGCAAAAATCATTACATCGTATATCAAAAATAAACATATTAAATAAAAAAATAAAAAAATTTAAAAAGTTTCATGAAATATTGCACTTCTATTGCAAAGGCTTTGATAGAATAGCATCGTCGAATAACCAGTCGGCCAGTAATATCGAAATGTGAATAAAATCACAAGAATGCGTTTTCATAAAATGCTAATTGATTAAGATTCTCAAAATAGGAGCAAAAAAATGCTAAAAATAGAGAATTTTTGTAGACAATTATTCATTATTTAGATATACTGTTGTTTAGTTACTTAAACACTTAATATTGTATGAAAGATTTACAATAAAGGAAATCTGGTTAAGTAGGTTTGAGTATGATGAATGGGTTATTCCCGAGAAAAATTCATTTCATATTAAAGGGAGGAAAAAGAAATGAAAAAGTTAAACAAGAAAGGTTTCACATTAATTGAAATCATCGTAGTCGTTGTTGTATTGGCTGTATTAATGGCAGTTGCTGTACCTTCAGTATTGAAGTATGTTAACGAAGCAGACAATGCTAAGTACATGGCACAGGGAAGAAGTGTTATGAATATGGCTCAGACAGAAATGGTTAAGGCTTATGTTGGAGATAACCAGATTACAGCAGATGAATTAGCCACAGTTAAACAAAATATTCAAACTGAATTAGCTAAAGATGGAGTCACTGTTGTTAAGACAGATATTGAAATTTACACTGCTGGTACTGCATCACAGGCTGGAGATCAAATTACTATTACATCAGGTGCAAAATTTACAGGTATGGCTACTACTGGTGATATGCCTGCAGTTAAAGTTGTAAAATGTAAAATTAATGGAAAAACAATTGTTGCTGTTCTAAACGATAAAGTTTATGTTGGAACAACATTAGTTGAATAAAACTTACAAATTCTAAAACATATACCCTCTCTCACTTAAGAGAGAGGGTATTCTGATTATAGGGAAAGGATGAGATGATGGAAGCAATACTGATACTGATATATGTCTATGCTTTTGTAGTGGGTATGTGTATTGCCAGTTTTATGAATGTGGTCATCTATCGTGTTCCTTTGAATATCAGTGTAGCCAAAGGGCGCAGTTTCTGTCCAAGTTGTAAGCATTCATTAAATGCTTTGGATCTGATTCCTATTTTCAGTTATCTGTTTTTAGGGGGTAAATGCCGTTACTGTCATACCAAGATTCCTGTACGTGATACATTACTTGAAATACTAGGTGGATGTCTTGCGATGGTTTGTTTTTACCGTTATGGATTTGAATGGATGACGTTGATTTCTTTTGCCTTTTCGATGGTTTTGATGGCTATTTCAATGATTGATCTGGATACGATGATCATTCCGGATCGATTGAATGTTTGTGTTTTGATGATTGCGATATTAAGTATGTTTCTTTTAGATGTTCCTATGATGGACCGTGTGATCGGAGCTTTGGCTGTCAGCGTGCCAATGTTTCTTTTGAACTTTCTGATACCGGATTGTTTTGGTGGAGGAGATATCAAACTGTTGGCAGCATGTGGTCTGATGCTAGGATGGAAGAAACTGCTTGTGGGAATGTTTATTGCCGTTTTGCTTGCAGGAGTGGTGGCTATATATCTTATGATAACAAAGAAAGTGGATCGTAAGGGACATATGGCTTTTGGTCCTTATATCTGTATTGGGATGTTTGTATCACTTCTGTATGGCTATGAAATATTGGGAATGTATTTAAGTCTTTTTGGCTTATAGTGGAGAGAAAATATGGCAATATTTAAGTATACTGCAGTGGATATAAATTCTAAGAAAACAAGTGGGAAAATGGAGGCAAGTTCACGAAGTGAAGTTGTCGCTTTCTTGCGTTCTGAGAATTTATATCTTTTGAAGTGTAAAGAAGTTGTCAAAGAGAAGAAAAAAGTGAAAATTCAGAAGAATGCTTTATCTGAATTTTGTCGTCAAATCGGTGCGATGTTGAGTTCTGGTATTTCTTTGATAACAGCCATGAATATCATGACGAAAAGAACAACACAGCTTCATCTTCAAAATTTGTATAAGGATCTTTATGTGAAACTCCAGCAAGGTCTGTCTTTTTCTGAAGCTTTGGAAGCTGAAGGGGAAGCCTTTCCTTCCATCATGATCAATATGATTCGTGCTAGTGAATCTACTGGTATGATGGATCAGACAATGTTGAAACTGGGTGATCAGTTTGACCGTGAATTCAAATTAAACAATAAAGTGAAAAGTGCGATGACTTATCCTATGTTTCTTTTGGTGGCAACGGTTGTGGTATGTATTGCTGTCTTTACATTGATATTGCCAAGTTTTTTTGATGTGTTTGGGGATATGGAATTACCATTGATCACACAGATCATGTTTGCTATTTCCAGAATGCTATTGGATTCATGGTATTGGGTGCTTATTGTTGTTCTGGTAATCATTTGTCTGATTACTATGGCAATGCGCATTGATACTGTTCAGTATCAGTGGGATAAATTAAAAGTGCATTTCCCAAAAATCAAAAATCTTACTATTATTGTTTATACGGCTCGTTTTGCCAGAAGCATGAGTTCTCTTTATACCAGTGGTGTTTCTATGATTCAGTCTTTACAGCTGGCAAGAGATACTATCAACAACAAATATATCGAAAAACAGTTTGATGAAGTCATTCGTCAGGTAAGAGATGGAACCAATCTTTCTGCTGCAATATCCAATGTGGATGGATTTGATATGAAATTGGCGAGTTCTATCTTTATCGGAGAAGAAAGTGGTCAATTGGACCAGATGCTGACGACGATTGCCAATGATTTTGATTATGAAGCAGAAATTGCTACGGAAAGAATGGTGACGTTGCTTCAGCCAATCATGATCATCTTCTTAGGATTTATGATTGGTGGTGTCTTATTGTCAGTCATGTTGCCTCTTTATTCACTCTATGGAAGCATTGGGGCAAGTTAGGAGAATGCATATGAAAAAAGGTACAGTTATTTATATTTCAAATATGAATATTCAGGTTGTTACTGCAGATGTGAAACGTGATGTCATCAATATTGAAGATGCTTTCAGATTGCCTTTGCATGAAGGTGTAATGCTGAATGGTGTCATCATTGACGATCATGCCTTAAAAGATGCATTAAAACCTTTGTCAGAGAAAGGAATCCATGAGGTACATCTGGTAGTAGATTCTCCTAAGATCCTTGCGAAGGTGGCTTCTGTTCCAAAGTTGAAGGAAAAAGAAATTCTGCAGTTTGTGAAGGATGAACTTTCTGTGGTGGAAAATAATACCATGGAAAATGTCGTTTATGATTTTGCTTATTTAGGAGAAGATCCTTCTGCCAAGAAAGCAAGCAGGATCTTATGTGTCGGTGTGGAAAGAAAGTTTATTGACAGTTATCTGGATGTTTTCAAAGAATTAGGCATTACTATTAAATCCATTGATTATGCCGTGAATACTTTGATTTCACTTGTACATGAATTACCGGGCTTTCTGAATAAAACATATGTCATTACACAGGTGGATGGACAGAATATCAACAGTGTTTTGTTCATCAATAATGAATATGCTTTGACAAGTCGTTCCAGAGCATTTGCTAATCAGGGAACATCAGAATATGAAAATGAAATTGGAGGACTGGTGTCACAGCTGAAACAGTTTGCATCTTCTGCCACACATGAAACACCGATCAGTGACATTTATTTCTTTGGTGTCAGTGAACAAGAATCGGAATCTTTATTTGAAAGTGTTTATCAGGCAAGTAATCTGATTGCGAAGCGTTTGCCTTCATCAAGAGCTATCAGTGTCAAACAGAACATGGAATTTGATGTGAATGATTATGCATATTGTATCGGTTATTTAAGAAGAAAGTGAGGTGCCGGCATGTTTTATCGAATTGAAAATAAAGAATTAGATCTGCTGGCGGCTTACAATCGAAAGGAAGGACCGAAGAAGTCTACAAAAGCATTGAAACTTGCAGCTGTTCCTGTGCTTACAGCACTGTTGTTTGGATCAGGCACGTTTGCAGTTTCGCTGAACAATAAACTCATTCAGCAGAATATCGATGATGTGGAGATTTCTAATCAGGCATTAAGATATGATATTGAAAAATGCGATGAGGAAGCTTACAACCAGCTGCAGATCTTAAATGCTCAGTATACTGCTTTACAACAGGCAGATGTTCTTATTGCTTCTCTTCCAAAAATTACACAGAAGAAAATCAATGATGCATTGTCAGCCATGTATTCTGGCATGAAATTAAAAGCCTTATCTTTTGTCCAAAAAGAAGGAAAACTTTCGATCCATGCGGAAAGCTTTTATGTGACCAATATTGAAAAATATGTGCGCGATCTGAAAAAAAATCCTGCTTTTTTGGATGTGAATTATAGTGGATATTCGCAAATCAGCAATACGACTTCTTATTCTACGGGAGCCGTGGATCCTGAAACAGGTGAAGAAATCATGATTGATTTCACTGAAACATCCTATTCCTTTATTGTAACGATCACAATAGGAGGTGAGTAAGATGCGAAAAATATCTGAACAAATCAATTTAAGTGCCCGAGAAAAAAGAATGCTGTATTTTCTATTATGCTTTCTTTTAGTGATGGGTGGCTGGTTTTTCCTTCTGAAACCTCAACTGGATAAAGGAAATGAACTTAACCTTGAATTATTGGATACTCAAATCGAACATGACAATCTCCAACTGAAACTTTTGGAATATCAAAATGCTCCTATTCAGTTGGAACAAGTACGTGCAGAAATCAAAACTATTATAAGTAAATAAAATCCTTATTATGTGAATGAAGATATTGACCGTATCGTGACAACCTTATTTCTCCAACATGGTTTGGAGCCTAAATCCTTAAGCATTGAGACTCCTGAACCAATAAAAATAGATGATACAGATAGCATCGTAGATGCTTTACCGGTGAGAATGGTTGTTACTGGACAATTCTATCAGATGACCGCAGCCTTAGATGGTTTGCAGGCATTGACAGGTATCAAAGTTGCCGACTTCAGTTATAGTGCGCCAACGGATTCAACACAGATTCCGACAGCTTCTTATTCGATTATGATTTATATGACAGAGCAGTAGAAAGCAGGTGAGAATGGTGAAAAAAATCAATGAAAAAGGTTCATCTATTGTAATGGCAATCATTGTCATTATGGTTTTTCTCATCATTACAGGTACTTGTTTGACAATTGCTTCAAATTATCAGAAACGCTCCGTTATGGAACATGCCAGAAAACAGGCTTATCTGAATGCAGTTGCGGTAGCGGATGCGATTGGAGGAAGTCTAAATACAACAAATGGAGCAGATTTTCTTCCGGAAAGCGGTAAAACGAAGATTATTGAAAGTGTTTCATTACCTATCAGTATAGGTGAGGGAGATCAAAAACAATCTTCTAGTACCGGAAATATCACTGGAAAAATTTATTATGAGGATGAGACCAAAATGATCCTCAATATTGAAGTGATATCTTCTTATGCCGGACAGACAGAAACACTGATTCTTCAAGTGCAGAAGAAAGGTGACACATGGTATAAAGTGGAATATTTACAGAATGGGCAGGTGAAATAAAATGCTCAAAAATAAAAAAGGATTTACGGTTGTAGAAGTATTGGTGGCTTTTGCGATTTTAGCTGTTGCAGGAACGATGATGTTACTTGGATTACGTAATGTCAGCATGATGCTTGCGGAAGGCACTCAAATCAAAAGCACGACGAATGAATTGTATTATGATTTATTAGATCAGGATCTTCCTACAGGGGAAACGATCCCATCAACAGTACTGGAAGTAAAAGTAAGAGATGAAAATTCTGAGAATCAAAATGAAATAACAATTCAAAAGATTTATGTGGTGCAAAAGAAAGGTGAAGCAGCCAATACAGAAATTTCATTAAGTAGAATTATACCGTTGGAATCATTAAATTGGTTGCCATATACACCATCAAGCAGCGAATAAGAATGAAAGGAGGAACAGTCATGAATAAAAAAGGATTTACACTTGTAGAAATCATTGTCGGTATTGCCATCGGTTCTGTTTTACTGGCAGTCGCAAGTTCTATGATTGTTTCCTCATATAAAACGGTTTACAATACCACTGATATGGATATGGATAAACGTATTGTAGATTCTGTCGCAGATGTAGTACGTTCGGATACACAGTATTGCTTTGATGTTCGTTTGGTTAAAAACGAAGAAAATAAGCCAGATGTAGCACATGAAGAAGGATGGCATTGGCTATATGTCAAAGAAGGTCAATTATATCGAGATGACAAATCTTTATTTGATGCCTCATACTACAG